>NZ_LKEK01000107.1:0-2092 GCF_001466905.1 Pseudomonas sp. ICMP 3272 | reverse complement strand
AAGTAGGGCGCCGTAAGGGCGCAAAGGTGACCTGAGCCGAACCCCGACCCGACTGACATCGCAGAACCGCCGTGTGACGCGGAGCGTCACGAACTGCATTCCCACGCGGAGCGTGCGGAACNCGGAACGATAGGTGTTCCGGCGATTACCTTTCACGCTGGAGCCGCATGCCCCCAGCCTGTTAACATTCCGCGCTTGATCGACCTATTTCGGAATTTTCCATGACCACCGTTCGTACCCGCATCGCGCCATCGCCCACGGGCGACCCTCACGTCGGCACGGCCTACATTGCGCTGTTCAACTACTGCTTTGCCAAACAGCATGGCGGCGAGTTCATTCTGCGCATTGAAGACACCGATCAACTGCGCTCGACCCGCGAGTCCGAACAGCAGATCTTCGACGCACTGCGCTGGCTGGGTATCGAGTGGAGCGAAGGGCCGGATGTCGGTGGTCCACACGGCCCGTATCGTCAAAGCGAGCGGGGCGATATCTACCAGAAATACGCGCAGCAACTGGTCGAGCTGGGTCACGCTTTCCCGTGCTTCTGCACCGCCGAAGAACTGGACGAAATGCGCGCCGAGCAACAGGCCAAGGGCGAAACCCCGCGCTATGACGGTCGCGCCTTGCTGCTCTCCAAGGAAGAAGTGCAGCGCCGTCTGGACGCTGGCGAGCCACACGTGATTCGCATGAAAGTGCCGACCGAAGGCGTCTGCGTAGTGCCGGACATGCTGCGCGGCGAAGTCGAAATCCCGTGGGACCGCATGGACATGCAGGTCCTGATGAAGACTGACGGCCTGCCGACCTATTTCCTCGCCAACGTCGTCGATGACCACCTGATGGGCATCACCCACGTACTGCGCGGCGAAGAATGGCTGCCATCTGCACCCAAACTGATCCTGTTGTACGAATACTTCGGCTGGGACAAGCCGCAGCTGTGCTACATGCCGCTGCTGCGTAACCCTGACAAGAGCAAGCTGTCCAAGCGCAAGAACCCGACCTCGGTGACCTTCTACGAGCGCATGGGCTTCATGCCTGAAGCCATGCTCAACTACCTGGGCCGCATGGGCTGGTCGATGCCTGACGAGCGCGAGAAGTTCTCGTTGCAGGAAATGGTCGACAACTTCGACCTGTCGCGTGTCTCGCTGGGCGGGCCGATCTTCGATATCGAAAAACTGTCCTGGCTCAATGGTCAGTGGTTGCGTGATCTGCCGGTCGAGGAGTTTGCCTCGCGTCTGAAAACCTGGGCGCTGAACCCCGACTACATGATGAAGATCGCACCGCACGTGCAGGGTAGGGTAGAGACCTTCAGTCAGGTCGCTCCGCTGGCCGGTTTCTTCTTCGCCGGTGGCGTTACGCCCGATGTGAAGCTGTTCGAGCACAAGAAGCTGTCCCCGGAGCAGGTCCGTCAGGTGATGCAGTTGATTCTGTGGAAGCTGGAGTCGCTGCGCCAGTGGGAGAAAGACCGGATCATGGGCTGCATCCAGGCCGTCGTCGAGCACCTCGAGCTCAAGCTGCGTGACGCCATGCCCTTGATGTTTGCGGCGATTACCGGCCAGGCCAATTCGGTCTCGGTGACCGATGCGATGGAGATCCTCGGTCCGGACCTGACCCGCTTCCGCCTGCGTCAGGCCCTGGATTTGCTGGGTGGCGTTTCGAAAAAAGAAAACAAGGAATGGGAAAAGCTGCTGGGCTCCATCGCCTGAGGCGTTCCCTGTTCCTGTCAGACGCCCCCGGTTTTCCGGGGGTTTAAAGGTAAGTGGTTGTATTACCGACAAAAAAGTTTGGAAAATGTAAAAAATAAATTTGACAGCCCTGTCACTCACGCTTAATATGCGCCCCGTCCACTGATGTGGGGCTTTAGCTCAGCTGGGAGAGCGCCTGCATGGCATGCAGGAGGTCAGCGGTTCGATCCCGCTAAGCTCCACCAAATTTAGCGTTTCAGAGCGCTGCTACACTGCTCTGGGACGATGTGAAACAAACGGATCCAGCGACCGTTTGTTTTGTAAGAAGGTTTTGTCCCCTTCGTCTAGTGGCCTAGGACACCGCCCTTTCACGGCGGTAACAGGGGTTCGAGTCCCCTAGGGGACGCCAT
>NZ_LKEK01000106.1:0-2574 GCF_001466905.1 Pseudomonas sp. ICMP 3272 | reverse complement strand
TGAACAATGACCAAGGCACACTGCGCAGCGACGGCACCCTGGATATGCGTGCGGCGTCCCTGAGCAACAACACCGGCAGCGTGACCAGTGCCGGCACGGCGTCAGTCAGCACGAGCGGTGCGGTGGTCAACCGCGGCGGGCAGATCCTAAGCGATTCAACCCTGACACTGACCAGCGCCAGTCTCGATAACAGCCAGAGCGGGCGTATTGCCGGTAATGGTCTGGCACTCACCACCGGTACCTTCGATAACCATCAGGACGGTCGCCTGACCAGTACCGGCGCACTCCAGTTGAATGCCGGGCTGGTCAACAACAGTGACGCCGGTCGTATTGCCAGCGCCATGGCCCTGACCGCAGTGGTCACCGGCCTGAACCAGACCAACGATGGCCGGTTGTACGGCAACGGTGATGTCAGCCTGGACCTGAGCAACGGCCTGCTGACTAACCAGGGCGGCCTGATCAACGCGCCGGGCCAGTTACTGCTGAAAAACCTTAGCGTGGTCAACAACCAGAGCGGTGAAATCTCCAGTGCCAATGGCTTCACGCTGGCCGCGACCACGCTGGATAACACCGAAGGTTCGGTGATCAGCGACAAAGCCTTGATCGTGCGTGTCGCCCAGTTGCTGACCAACCTGCGCGGTCTGATTTCCGCCAATGGCGTCAATTTGAGTGCAGCAACGCTGGACAATCGCAGTGCGGAAATTTCTAGTCTGAGCACCCTGACTGCCAACATCGGCCAGTTCGACAACAGCGCGAAAGGGCGTCTGCTGGCCAATGGCACAATGCTGCTGACAGCCGATAACCTGAATAACCAGAACGGCGTGGTTTCCGGACAGCAGGGCGTTCAGCTGAATCTGGGACAGCTGAACAACTCCGGCGCTGGCAGCGTTTATGCAAAAAACACACTGGGTTTGACTCTCACCGGGGCATCGAATAACGATCAGGGCGTACTGCGCAGTGACGGCACGCTGGACCTGAAAGCAGCTTCTCTGGCCAACACCGGCGGTCGAGTCACCAGCGCCGGTGCTGCCACATTGAAAGTCGATGCTGCCGTCGTCAACCAGGGCGGGCAGATCATCAGTGATGCAGGTCTGACGCTTTCCAGCGGCAGCCTGGATAACAGCCAGAGTGGTCGCATTGCGGGCAATGGCGTGGTGCTTACCACTGGCGCTTTCGACAACCATCAGGACGGCCGCCTGACCAGTACCGGCGCACTCCAGTTGAATGCAGGGCTGGTCAACAACAGCGATGCCGGTCGTATCGCCAGCGCCATGGCGCTGAGCGCTGTGGTCACCGGCCTGAATCAGACCAACGATGGCCGTCTGTATGGCAACAGCGACGTCAGCCTCGACCTGAGCAATGGCCTGCTGACTAACCAGGGCGGCCTGATCAATGCGCCGGGGCTGTTGCTGCTGAAAAACCTGAGCGTGGTCAACAACCAGAGCGGTGAAATCTCCAGCGCCAATGGCTTCACGCTGGCCGCGACCACGCTGGATAACACCGAAGGTTCGGTGATCAGCGACAAAGCCTTGATCGTGCGTGTCGCCCAGTTGCTGACCAACCTGCGCGGCCTGATTTCCGCCACCGGTGTCGAGCTGAGTGCCGCGACGCTGGACAACCGCAACGCGGAGCTCTCCAGCCTTGGAGAGCTGACCGCAACCGTCGGCCAGTTCGATAACAGTGGCAAGGGCCGTTTACTGGCTAATGGTGCGTTGCTGCTCAACGCCGACAGCCTGAACAACCAGAGCGCAGTGCAGTTGAACGTCGGGCAACTGATCAACACGGGCGGTGGCAGCGTCTACGCCAAAAACAGTCTGGGTTTGAAAGACACGGGCCTCCTCAACAACGATCAAGGGACATTGCGCAGCGATGGCACGCTGGTGTTGAGCGCCGCTTCTCTGGGCAATACTGCCGGCAGCGTCACCAGCTCCGGGGCCTCGTCCCTGACGGTCGATGGTTCGGTCGTGAACCGAGGCGGGCAGATTCTCGGCGATTCAACGCTGGTGCTCACCAGTGGCAGTCTCGACAACAGCCAGAACGGGCGTATCGCCAGCAATGGTCTGACACTCACCACCGGTACGTTCGACAACCAGCAAGGCGGCCGCCTGACCAGTACCGGAACCCTTCAGCTCGATGCCGGGCTGGTCAATAACAGTGACGCCGGGCGCATTGCCAGCGCCATGGCCCTGACGGCCGTGGTCACCGGTCTGAATCAGACCAACGACGGCCGTCTGTACAGCAACAGCGATGTCAGCCTCGATTTAAACAATGGCGTGCTGAACAACGACGGCGGTCTGATTACCGCGCCGGGCCAGTTGCTGCTGAAAAATCTCAATGCAGTCAGCAACCGCAGCGGTGAAATTTCCAGCGCCAACGGCTTCACCCTGACCGCTACGTCGCTGGACAACACCGCGGGCTCGGTGCTCAGCGACAAAGCGCTGATCGTGCGTGTCGACCAGTTGCTGACCAACCTGCGCGGTCTGGTGTCTGGCAACGGCATCGATCTGACAGCCAATGAGCTGAATAACAACAGCGGCAGCCTGAGCAGCGATGCCGACCTGCTGGTAAACGTCA
>NZ_LKEK01000105.1:0-2737 GCF_001466905.1 Pseudomonas sp. ICMP 3272 | reverse complement strand
TGCTCTTTATCCTTGCCTGCGATGTCGCTGTAGCCCAGCGTGTTGGTGTCCAGCTTGAGGTTGCCGCTATCGGACGCAATCAATGCGCCGTCGAGTTGAGTGTGGTTCTCGGTGCGGATGTCGACCTTGTCTTTGGCCGTGATGCGGGTCTGTTCCTCGATCCAGTTCTTGGAGCCATTGGTCTGGCCGTACCCGACCGAGCCGCTGACGCTGCCGCCAAAGCCGACCACGACAGTTGCGCTGAGGTCGAATTCCTTGCCTTCGACTTTCCCGGTGTCCGGCAGGGATGTGACGTTCAGGTCGCGACCTACGCGTCCGACGACATCGTTGCCGCGCAGCGTGGCACCGGCAATGTTGGTGTCCTGCCCGCTGGTGAAACCGAGCTGATTACCGGCGTACAGGTACGCTTCCTGCTGCTGTTTGCCTTCGCGCTCCAGGTCGCCTTTGCCGATGTTGACGCTGGCGTAAACACCGATGCCTCCCGGACCGATGGCGATACCAGCTTCCCCGCCGGCATTTTTACGGGTGTTTTCGGTGGAGCTGTCGTTCTGGGCTGCCTTGATGTTGAGGGTGTTGCCGGCATTCAGATTGATGTTTCGCTCTGCCTGGACCTGAGTGCCGATCAGGTTAAGGTCATTGCTGGCCTTGAGGTTGACGTCACGACCTGCCTGCAACGTAGTAACGGTCGAGGCCTCCTGACTCTGATCACCCTTGGCGATGCCGCTGCTGCCGCCCACGCCGATTTTGAGCCCGCCACTGCTGCTGCCGTGGATACCACTCCAGCTTTTCTGCTCGCTGGTTTCCTGGCTGTAGCTGCCTTTGGCGGCATCAAGCGTGACATCCCGGCCTTTGATGTTTATGTCGCGGCCAGCCTGCAATTGGCCACCGCTGATCTGAACATCATTGCTCGCAGAAATGTTCAGGTTGTTGCCTGCGTCCAGCGTCGAGGCGCGGTTGGTCGTTTCGACCACTTGCTGGCTGGTGCCCTGCTTGCTGTTACCGAACTTTCCATCGCCCGTCGGGCCAGACAGGAACTGCGAGGTGCTGTCTACTGCCTTGAGCGTGCTCGATCCCTTGCTCGTGGCGTCCTCACCCTTGCCTGCGCCGCTGATGGCGTCCTTGGTGCTGCCATAGTTGTGATCAATGCTCGCACTCAGGCCATTGCGTGAGTTTTCACGTTGTTGTTCAACTGTCCTGGATTCACGTGCGGCATCAATCTTGATGTTGCGCCCGGCAGTCAGATTGATGTCATTGAGCGCCTGAAGGTCAGAACCTACCTGATTGATGTCGCGCTTGGCGTTGACCGTGAGGTCTTCACCCGCGCGGACCTGGCTGGCGGCAGCGCTCTGTTGCTCAAGGCGGTTGTTTTCCTTGGTGCGATCAACGCCTGCGAAGAACGTCACGCCATTGGCGTTGGAAGACACGCCAATGCCAGACTGCCTTTTCTTCTCCCAGTCCTGATTGGAGTTGGTGCTCTGTGCGGCCAGAATGTTGACGTCCTGACCCGCATTCAGACTGACGTTTGCACCTGCGTTGACGCTGCTGCCGATAACATTGATGTCGCGCTCGGTCTGCAGACTTACATTGCCTGCAGCATTGATCTGGCTGCCTACACTGGTGCTGCTCTGCGCTTGGCCACCAGCTTCTTTAGCCGATGAGATGGACAGGAATCCGCCAGACACTGAAAGACCGGTTTTCTTCTTGTACTCGTCGCTGTGGCTGGAGGCTTCGTCGTTGGCAGAGAGCAGATTGATGTCGCCGGTTTTATCCAACAGCCCGGCTCGGAGGTCCACATCATTGCCTGCGCCGATGTTGCTGGCACGCAGTGTGATGTCCTTGCCTGAAGCCACTACCACATCGTTGCCGGCATTCAGCTCACTGGCGACTTGGGTAGAGCTGGTCTTCAGCTCGCTTTTTCCACTTTTGGACACGCCAAAAGAGCCGGATTTACTTTTCTGGCTGTAAGCACCCTGCTCATCGACACCCGAGAGTACGGTCACATCGTTAGTGGCGCCGAGAATCAGGTCATTGCCTGCCGAAAGACGGCTGCCAATGACACTGACGTCATGCCCACCGTTGATGCTGACGCTGCCGTCAGCAGCCTTGGTGGTATTAATGGTGAGGTCTTGCCCTGCATTGATGACCGACGCTACGTTGCTGCTGTCGTAGCTTTCCTGCTGCTTGCTGCTACTGCGTCCGAACGAACCTTTGCTCTTTTTGGCATAGAAATACGAGCTTTCGTTCTGAGCTGATGCAATGGTCAAATCTTGCGCAGCATCAAGAGCAACGTTGCTGCCCGCATTGATGCGGCTGGCAATGATGTCGAGATTCTGCCCCGCCTGCAAAGCCACACTGCCGCCCGCTTTCAGGTCCGCAGACACCTGGCTGACATGATCTTCCTGCNGTTCATCAGCCGCCGAGGACAGGGTCAGGTTTTCCGTTGCGGCCATCGCGATGTCGCGTTTGGCGTCGATGCTGCTAGCGATCACGTTGATGTCGCGGCCGGCCTGGGCCGTCAGGTCGCGTCCGGCGCTGACTGTGGAGCCCAGTTGCGTAATGCTGGAATTACTGGAGTTCACGCCGCGTGTCTGGCCGCTCTCGGTCTGGGCCGAGTCGATAGCGACGTCACGGCCCGCAGAGATGCTCAAATCACGACCAGCCTGCAACACGCTGCCGGTGTTTTTCACGTCACGACCCGCTTGCAGGGTCATGTCGTTAGCCGCTTCGATACGTGCCG
>NZ_LKEK01000104.1:0-2904 GCF_001466905.1 Pseudomonas sp. ICMP 3272 | reverse complement strand
AACCGAGGCCGACACGCAAAACCCGGCCAGCCCGATTGGCGAGGCGATCCCGGATTTGTCGTGGTACGTGTTGGACGCGAATTTCAACCCGGTCGCCCAAGGCTGCAGCGGCGAACTGCACATCGGCCATGCGGGTCTGGCGCGGGGTTATCACAATCGCGCGGCGCTGACTGCCGAACGCTTCGTGCCGGACCCGTTCTCCAGCGACGGCGGTCGCCTGTACCGCACCGGCGACCTGGCCCGTTATCGCGCTGCCGGAGTGATCGAGTACGCCGGGCGTATCGACCATCAGGTGAAGATTCGCGGCTTCCGCATCGAACTGGGCGAAATCGAAGCGCGGCTGCAAGCGCACCCGGCCGTGCGCGAAGTGATGGTGCTGGCCGTGGATGGGCAATTGGCCGCGTATCTAGTGCCAGCCCAGCCTGATCACGATCAGCAAAGCCTGCGCGAAACCCTGAAGACCGAACTCCGCGCGCACCTGCCGGATTACATGGTGCCGACGCATTTCATCGTCCTCGACAAGATGCCGCTGACCGCCAACGGCAAGCTGGACCGCAAGGCGCTGCCTGCGCCGGATGCCGGTCAGTTGCAGGTGGCCTATGTCGCGCCGCAAGGCGAGCTGGAAGAACAATTGGCGGCGGTCTGGAGTGACGTGCTCAAGGTCGGGCAGGTCGGGCGCAGCGACAACTTCTTCGAACTCGGCGGCCACTCGCTGCTGGCGGTACAGATGCTGGTGCGAGTACGTGAGCAGTTGCAGCGCGAGGTCGGTCTCAAGGACCTGTTCGAACAGCCGGTGCTGGCGGACTTCTGCGCCACGCTGCAAGAAAAAAATGGCGAAAGTGACCATGCGCTGGACGAATTGACTAAATCACTGGAGGCACTCAAACGTTTATCAGCGGAGGAAATTGATAATTTGATTGCTTAGCAGGAGAGACCCCAGTGCAACAGTTGCTTGACTCCGTTAAATCGCTGTCCGCCCGTGAACGCAAGGCGCTGGCGGTCCTGCTCAAGCGCCAGGGGGTGAATCTCTACGGGGTCACGCCGATCGCTGTAAGGGAGACGCAGGCCCCGTCTGCGCTCTCCTATGCGCAGCAGCGGCAATGGATCATCTGGCAACTGGAACCGCACAGCGCGGCCTACAACATTCCGCTGGCGCTGCGCCTGCATGGCGCGCTGGATGTCGAGGCATTACGGCGTACCGTCGAACACCTGATCGAGCGTCACGAAACCCTGCGCACCACGTTTGAACAGCAGGGCGACGAGGCGTTGCAGGTGGTGCATCCGGCGTCGCCGTTTGCGCTAGACGTTGATCAACTGGCGGCTGGCGAAACGGTCGAGCGTTATGTCGATCAGGAAGTGCAACAGCCCTTCGATCTGCAACATGGGCCGCTGTTGCGGGTCAGGCTGCTCAAACTGAGCGAGCAGGAGCACGTACTGGTGCTGACCCAGCACCACATCGTCTCCGATGGCTGGTCGATGCCGATCATGGTCGACGAGCTGATGCAGTGCTATCAGGCCGCCACGCTGGGCCGCAAGGCCGAATTGACGCCGTTGCCGATCCAGTACGCCGACTATGCCCTCTGGCAGCGCAACTGGCTGGAAATGGGCGAGCAGGAGCGCCAGCTTGCGTACTGGAAGCAACAGCTGGGCGAGCAGCAGCCGATTCTGGAGCTGCCCACCGATCGACCGCGCCCGGCGCTGCGCAGCTACGACGGAGCGCGACTGAATGTCGAGCTGGATGCCGCGCTGCTCAACGACCTCAAGACTCTGGCGCGGCAGCAGGGCATCACCCTGTTCATGCTGTTGCTGGCGTCGTTGCAGACCTTGTTGCACCGCTACAGCAGTCAGGCCGATATACGCGTCGGCGTGCCCGTCGCCAACCGCACCCGCAGCGAAACCCAGGGGCTGATCGGTTTCTTCGTCAACACCCAGGTGCTCAAGGCCGACTTCGATACGCAAACCACCGTGGCCGGGTTGCTGCAACAGATCAAGCAGACTGCCGTCGAGGCGCAGGCCCATCAAGACCTGCCGTTCGAACAACTGGTCGAAGCCCTGCAACCGCAGCGCGACTTGAGCCGCAGCCCGCTGTTTCAAGTGGCCTACAACCACCAGAGCGAAGGCCACAACGAGGCCCGCGAACTGGCCGGTCTGCGCCTGGAATATCAGCTGTCCGACAAACACACCGCGCAGTTCGACCTGACCCTGGACACCTGCGAACGCCCGAACGGCCTGGCCGCTTCGTTGACCTACGCCACCGACCTGTTTGACGCCGCAACCATCGAGCGCATGGCCGGGCATTGGCGCAACCTGCTGACCGGCATGTGCCGCGACGTCAACCAGCGCATCGCTGATCTGCCGCTGTTGAGCGTCGATGAGCGGCAAGACACCCTGCGCGACTGGAACCGCGACCTTGCGGTTTATCCAAGTGAATATTGCGCCCATCAACGCATTGAAACTCAGGCCGAGCGCTCGCCGCTGGCCATCGCTCTGAGCTTCGGTGCCGAGCAATTGAGCTATCAACAGCTCAACAGCCGAGCCAACCAGCTGGCTCATAAATTGCGCGAGCAGGGCGTTGGCCCGGATGTTCGCGTGGGGCTGGCCGCTGAACGCAGTCTGCAGATGATCGTGGGAATGCTGGCGATCCTCAAGGCCGGTGGTGCATACGTGCCGCTGGACCCGGATTACCCGCAGGATCGCCTGAGCTTTCTGATGCACGACAGCGGTATCGAACTGTTGCTGACCCAGGCGCATTTNCACTGGATCTGGCGGGTGCGCTGGACGGTTACAGCACGGAAAACCCGGTCAACCAGATCTCGCCAGACAACCTGGCCTACGTGATCTACACCTCCGGCTCGACCGGAAAACCGAAAGGCACCTTGCTCGCCCATCACAACCTGATGCGCC
>NZ_LKEK01000103.1:0-2910 GCF_001466905.1 Pseudomonas sp. ICMP 3272 | reverse complement strand
AGCAGGTAAAACTGTGTATTGCCGACTGGCTTGCCGATGTGAGCTGCGAAGCCGTCTTCGCGGTTCATCGCCACCCAGCTTGAGTACGTGGTGGTTTCCGATGGGCCGTAGAGGTTGCACAGGCGCTGCACGCCGGTTTTTTCGAACAGATTTTCCACAAGGCTGCGTTTCAGTGCTTCACCGGCCACGTTCACCGTATGGACCGATTCCGGCAGTCCATCGACTTCCAGCAAGGCCTTGAGCGCCGATGGTACGGTGTTGATCAGGCCGATATCGTGCTCGCCGTGTTGCAGTTCAAGGACGTTTTTGACCACTTCGATGCTGCCGCCCGAGGTCAGCGGTGCAAAACACTCGTAGACCGCGAGGTCGAAGTTCAGCGAGGTGGAAAACAGTGTTTTTTCCAGAGCAGACGCATCAAAAGCCGTGTGCGTCCAGGTCAGGAAGTTCACGGTGTTGCGGTGCTCGATCATCACGCCTTTCGGCAGGCCGGTCGAGCCCGAGGTGTAGATCAGGTAGGCCAAGTGCGCCGAAGTCAGCCCCTGTACCTGCGGATTCTGGACGGATTGGTCCTGCCAACCGCTCAGATCAAGATTGATCACAGGTACCGAAACGTCGGCCAGCAAGCCCTGAGTCGCGGTTTGCGCCAGCACTGCGGCCGGAGCGCTGTCCTGCAACATGTAAGCGATACGTTCCGCTGGATAAGCCGGGTCGAGTGGCACGTAACCGCCGCCCGCCTTGAGGATCGCCAACAAGCCGATGACCATCTCCACGCCGCGTTCTACACAAATGCCTACCCGCGAATCCGGCTGAACGCCCTGCTTGCGCAAGGCATGGGCCAGGCGGTTGGCCTGCTCGTTAAGCTCGCGATACGTCAGGCGCTGTTCGCCGTGGACGACCGCAAGAGCCTGCGGCGTAAGCTCGACTTGTGCTTCGAACAGCCCGTGAATGGTCTGTTCGTGCGGGTAATCCAGCGCGGTGTCGTTGAAATCCACGAGCAACTGATCACGTTCGACAGCTGGCAGAATCGACAAACCTTGCAACGGCGTTTCTGGCGTCTGCTCCAGTGCCGTCAACAGGTTTTCCAGTGCCGTGTGCATATAGCCGCACACACGTTGCGCACCGATTGACGAAGCCACCAACGCCGTCAGGCTGAACCCATCGGCCAGATCATCGACGTTCAACGTCAATGGGTAGTTGGTGCGTTCTTCGCCGCTGAGGACCGCAATGCCCTGCCATGCCTGCATGGCCTGGTCAGACACACTGCCAACCCCGCTGTGGCGATAGTTGAGCAGCGCGCTGAACAGCGGCGCGGGCGCGGCAACACCGCTGCAACGCTGGGCCAACGCCAGCGAGGCATGTTCGTGACCGAGCAAGGCAGTCAAGCGCTTATGAGTGGCCTTTACCCCGTCGCGTACGCCCTGCTCGCCTACCGAAACCCGCAGCGGCAAGGTGTTGATGAACATCCCCAAGGCTCGCTCGGTACCTTCGCCCCCCTGCATCCGGCCCATCAGGACGGTACCGAAGACCACATCCTGCTTGTTTGATACCTTGCCCAACACCTGAGCCCAGGCCAGGTGCACCAGACTTGCGGCACTCACCCCTTGTTGGCGGGCTTGAGCACGCAGGCGCAGGTTGAGTTGAGGATCCAGCGCCAGGCTGGCTTCCTCGATGTCACGACCTTCACCCTGCACGTCCAGCAGGCCGAACGGCAGCGTCGGCTCGTCGATATCGCCGAGCATGTCGCGGAAAAACGCTTCGTGATCGGCCTGGCTGACACCCAGACGTGCCTGGGCCACATAGTTGCGATACGGCACAGGCACCGACGCTGCCAGGCTGTCTGCCTCGCCCGCCAGCCAGGCCTGCATTTCATGCTTCACCACTTCCAGCGCCACGTGGTCCAGCGCCATGTGGTGGAACAGCAGCATCGCGAAGATGCGCTGGTTGAGCGGGTCTTCGGCATAGGCCACGCGCATCAGCGGCGCCTGGCCGATGTCCAGACGGTAATGGCGCGGGTCAAAGCGGCTGTGCAATTGTGTTCCTATATCGCCGTCTGCCGGATCAAGCTCAAGCGCGTCCAGGTGCAACCGGGCCCGACGCCAGACCACTTGCACAGGTGAGTCCAGACCGTCCCAGACCACGCTGGTGCGCAGAATGTCGTGGCGGTCGATGACCGCCTGCAAAGCCTGAGCGAAGGCATTCAGACGCTCGCCGTCAGCAAAGGCGAACTGCGTCTGTAACACATAGGGGTCGCCGATTTCGGCGGCCAGATGGTGATAAAGAATACCTGCCTGCAACGGCGCCAGCGGGTAGATGTCCTGCACATTGGCCACGCCGCCCGGCACGGTTGCCACGACTTGATCGATCTGCGACTGAGTCAGGTCCGCCAGTGGCAGCAGCTCAGGCGTAATGCGTTGGCAATCCTCGGTGATCAGGTTGGCTGGCACCACGATCTCGGTGCCACCGCCCACGGCTGCGGCCAGTGCTGCCAGCGTCGGCTGGCTGAACAGCACGCGTACATCGGCGCGAAGACCCAACTGGCGCATACGCCCGATCAGGCTCACCGCCAGCAACGAATGGCCGCCGAGTTCGAAGAAGTGGTCGTGACGCCCGACCTGGGCGACGCCCAGCAGGTCTTGCCAGATAACCGCGATCTGCTCCTCGATTTCGCCTTGCGGCGCTTCGTAGCCACGGCTGATCAGCGCATCACCGTCCGGTGCTGGCAGCGCTTTGCGGTCCAGCTTGCCGTTCGGCGTCAATGGCATGCTATCGAGCAGTACGTAGATGGCCGGAACCATGTATTCAGGCAACTGCTGCTGCAGGTGACCGCGCAGGGTTTCGATATCGACAGCAGTGTGCCCCGCAGACCGTGTGTAGTAAGCCACCAGACGTTTGTCACCGGGTATGTCTTCG
>NZ_LKEK01000102.1:0-2915 GCF_001466905.1 Pseudomonas sp. ICMP 3272 | reverse complement strand
CGCCAGGGCGGTGTCATCCAGGCGCAACGCCTCAACCTGACCGCGCTGGGCGGCTTCGACAACTACGGCGGGCGAGTTTCCGCGCGTGGCGGCGAAGCGCTGATCACTACCCCCGGCTTCGACAACCGTAACGGCGGCCTGTACGCCAAAGGCCTGGTGCGGGTCAATGGTGGCAACTTCGACAACAGCGGCGACAACGACGGCCAGATCGCCGGTGGCCAGGTCGAGCTGAACCTGAGCGGCGCGCTGAACAACCGCCTCGGCATCATCGAAAGCGACAGCACCCTGGCCGTGACCGCTGCCAGTCTGGACAACCAGACCGGACAACTGCGTCTGTTCGACAACCGCAACGGCACCCTGGAAAGCGCCAACAGCGACCTGACTCTCAACGCTGGCAACTTCCTCAATGGTGGCGGTTCGCTGCTGCATACGGGTAATGGCACGTTTAATATTTCTACGGCCAACGTCACCAATGCTGGCGGCAGCATTGTTACTCGCGGTGGTTTAACACTTAGTGCCGATAGCTGGACCAACAGCAACGTCATCCAGGCCGGGCGTCTGAACGTCAACGTCAATAACTTCAGCCAGACCGCCAGCGGCCAACTTCTGGCTTCCACCAGCTTCGTCGGTAGCGGCGGCAACTGGAACAATGACGGACTGATTGCCAGTGACGGCTCGCTAAGCCTCAATATCGGCGGTACATACGGCGGCAATGGCCGTCTCAGCAGCCTCGGGACGCTCGGACTGAGTGCCGCGCAAGTGAACCTCAACGCCGCTTCGACCATCGCTGGCGGCGGTGACACCACGGTTTCGGTTGGGGGGCAATTGAGCAATGTCGGCCGCCTGACTTCGGCGAGTAACCTGACCGTCAATGCAGGGAGCATCAACAACCAAGGCACGCTGGGCAGTGGTCAAGCGCTGACCGTGACCACCGGCTCGCTGGTCAATGACCGCGGGCTGATCTTCAGTGGCAACAACATGAGCCTGCGGGTCAGTTCGCTGAACAACAGCTACGCCAACATCTATAGCCTGGGTAATCTCACGATTGACCGTAACGGGCAAGGTGCCCTTGCCGACAGCATCGTCAACAGTTCTGCGTCGATTCAAAGCGACGGCAGCATGAGCCTGGCGGCGAGCACGATACAGAACATCCGTGCCATTCTGACTACCAGCAATGGCGGTGTTTATAGCGCCAAGATTGTAGAGGGGGCGTGCAACCGTGAGTTCTACAAAAACGATTGCAAAACCAGCACGCAAACACATACCTGGGACCTTACTCAGCGTGAAAAACTGGAAGTGACCGCGGCCAGTGCAGCGTCAAGCATCACCGCTGGCGGTAATATGAACATCAACGGCGGCGATCTGGTTAACCAGAGCAGCACCATTGCCACCAGCGGCAATCTCACCGCTACGCTTAACAACCTGACCAATACTGGCGTAGAGACCAGCGATACAGAAACGGTGACTGTGTACCGCAGCATGCGCACCGACAACGCCAGCATGTGGACCAAAGCCGCTAAGGACTTCACTGATAAGTACTGGCTTGGCAGCAGTGGTTATGACGCCAGCCTTACGGGTTTTCAGGCAGCATTGGCCGACTTCATTCGCATCGTCGAAACTGACATGCCCGAGCTTTACAAGGTCACACGGCTAAGCGGTGGTGATCAGAGCTATGCAGCCATTATCCAGGCTGCCGGTGCGGTCAACGTCAATGCTCAGAACAACATCAATAACAGCGTCGTACGGGCGGGTTACACCTACGTGAGCGGCGGTTCGCGCACTGACACCAGCGCTCCGGGCAGCCAATTCTCCACGCGCGTTACCGTCAATCAGCAATTGCCGCCAGACCTGGCCCAGCAACAAGTCAACCCGTTAAGCCTGCCAGGCTTCAGCCTTCCGACCGGCCAGAACGGTCTGTTCCGCCTGAGCGGGCAAAGTGGCACCGCTGTTGCTGTTGCCCAACCCGTCGGTCTGCCACAAACCTGGACGATGGGCAGCGCAGCGGTCTCCGTCGCTCAACGCGAGCAAACCGTTTCTGATGCGCAGGCAAGCACCATCCAGATCGGCTCGGTTGGCCAGATATCCAACGCCACCCGCCAGCTTGCTTCGGTGACACGACAAGGCGCTGGCGTGAGTGCCAACGCATCTGCTTTCGACACCAGCGTGCCAAACGCCGCACCCGCAGGCGGATTTGTACTACCGGGCCATACCTCTGATTCCACAGGTGTAACCAGCGTCGACAGCGTCACCGGTATCGCGGCGGGCAATCAGGGAAGTGGTGCTTTGCTGCCTGTGCAAAATGCAGGTTCGACAGACTTGCCGGTTATAACTGCCACAGGATCCGGTAGCGCAACGGCCCAGGGCCGTCTGGTAACTACAACGGTCAGTAGCCCGGTCGCTGCCGCAGCAGCACAGACCGTTACCCGAGTAGAAGGGTTGCCCAGCAGCAACTTCGTTTCCAAACCGCAGAAATACCTGATCGAAACAAACCCGGTGCTCACCGAACTCAAGCAATTCATGAGTTCGGATTACCTGCTCGCCGGTCTGGGCTACGACCCGGAAGTCAGCGCCAAGCGTCTGGGTGACGGCTTGTACGAACAACGCCTTGTTCAGCAAGCCGTTGTGGCCAGAACCGGCCAGGCGTTCATCGACGGGCAAACCTCCAACGAGGCGCAGTTCAAGTACCTGATGAACAACGCCATTGCCAGCAAACAGCAGTTGAACCTGGCGNTGACCCACGACATCGTCTGGCTCGAAGAGCACGAAGTGAATGGCGAGAAGGTGCTGGTGCCAGTGCTGTATCTGGCTCAGGCCGATAATCGCCTTGGTCCGACCGGGGCATTGATTGCTGGTAACGACGTCTCGCTGATTGCCGGGCAAAACCTCGACAACGTCGGCACTTTGCGTGCGGCCAA
>NZ_LKEK01000101.1:0-3088 GCF_001466905.1 Pseudomonas sp. ICMP 3272 | reverse complement strand
CCCCATGAGGTCGGATTGGTGTCCAACTTCTTGGGGGCAGTTCACGGAGGGTGCGGAACGATAATCCCAGCTATCGTGCGGCGCTCCGCGTCGCATGCAGTTCTGGACGCTCTGCGTCCGGTCTTGAGGTTGCGGCNCGCGGCACAGATCTGTGACGCAGAGCGTGACGCACGGCATTCCCACGCTGGAGCGTGCGGAACGATAATCTCGACTATCGTGCGGCGCTCTGCGTCGCATGCAGTTCTGGACGCTCTGCGTCCGATCTTGATTGTGCGGGGCGGCGCAGATCTGTGACGCGGAGCGTCACGAACGGCATTCCCACGCGGAGCGTGCGGAACGATAATCCCAGCTATCGTGCGACGCTCTGCGTCCGGTCTTGATTGTGAGGTGCGAGCGCGGGCTTCTAAAAATCACCGCGCAACGTCAGGACGTAGTTGCGCGGGTCGCCGTAGTAGTTGCCGCGGTCGATGTCGCCGGTTGCCTTGTAGTATTTGCGATCCAGCAGGTTGTTGCCGTTGAGGGCCACCGACCAGTGTTCGTCGATCTTCCATGAGGCGCGTGCGTCCCAGATGGCGCGGCCAGGGTTGTCGATGGGCTGGGTCGACTCGTGCTCCGAGTAGCCGCTTTGCGCCGATACACCGCCGCCGACGGTCAGTCGACGCCAGGTGCCGGGCAGGTTGTAGCTGCTGGACAAGCGCAGCATGTGCCGGGGTGTTTCTGCTGAAATCGATTTCCCGTCACTGCCGCGCGTGAGGTTGAAGGTGTAGCCAGCCAGGGTCTGCAAGCCCGGTAACGGCTCACCACTGATCTCCATGTCGATACCCTTGCTGCGCCGGATGTCGCCATTCAAATAGCAGGTGCCGTAAGCGTCGTTGCTCAGGCACTGGCCCGCATTGGCATCGTCCTCGACCGCTACGTCTTTCTGTTTCACATAGAACAGCGCAAAAGACACGTTCAGACGCTTGTCGAACAACTCACCCTTGATACCGGTTTCATGGCTGGCACCGATGGCCGGGTCGAGGAATGCGCCGGATGCCGTTCTATAACCGCTCTGCGGCAGAAAGATATCGGTGTAGCTGGCGTACCACGACCAGTCGCGGTTCAGATCGTAGATCACACCCACGAATGGCGTGACCTGGTTCTTCTCCTGTGCGCGAGTGGTCACGCCTGCGGATTGGCTCTGATAGTCATACCAACTGACCCGGCCGCCCATGACCAGGCTCAACGACTCGCTCAGGCTCAGGCGCAGGTTGCTGTAAACGCCATAACGCTTGTCGCTGTAGTCGGTACTGCGCCAGGCCGGACGCGCAGGTTCTGCAATCGCGTCGTGATCGGGATTGACGATGTCCAGCGGCCGATTACTGTTGACGGTGGCATAGCGCGAATCACGTTTTTGCTCAGACCAGTTGCCGCCGATGGTCAACTGGTGGGTCAGGCCAAAGGCGTCGAAACGACCGTCCAGATGGCTGTCGAAGCCGTCGCTTTGCAGCGTGTCCGAGCGAAACAGGGTTCTGACCAGTCGCGAACCGCTCTGGGTCGCAGGGTCTATGGCGCCTTGTGCGTAGGCGACTTTCTGATCGAAAGCGCCATCAGAGTGAGTGGCAGACAGTGTGCCGCTCCAGTTCTCGTCAAAGCGGGTTTCCAGTTCGCTGAACACCTCGTCCGTCCGGGTCTGATGACGGTTCCAGTCCTGGGCCAAGGAGGTAGAGCGCGGCAGATCGATGGCTTTGCCGTTGCTGTAGCGGGGCAGGCCGAAAATCGAGTAGCCGTGGGTATCCGCGCTCTGATGGCGCAGGCCCAGCGTGAGCGTAGTGTTTTCGCTCAGATCGGTTTCCAGAATGCCGTACAACAACGGCGCAGTCTTTTTCAGACCGTCGATGAAGTATCCGCGATCTTCGTAAGACGTGACAAAACGCCCGCGCACGCTGCCCGAGTCGTTGAGCTTGCTGCTGCCATCCAGATCGACCCGGTACTGGTCCCAACTGCCGGCGCGGGTGGTGATCGAGAACTGCGCTAAGGCGGTCGGCCGCTTGCGCACCAGATTGACCGCGCCACCGGGGTTGCCCGCACCGATCAGCAGCCCGGCCGCACCGCGCAACACTTCGACACGGTCGTAGATCTCCATGTCCGGGGTCATCCAGCCGGTCACGCTGTAACCCTGGCCGGCCACGCCATCGATGGTGTAGCTCTCGTCTTCCAGCGCAAAACCCCGAGAGCTGAACACATGAGAGCCAAAGTTGCGTTGCGAAAAGGTGATGCCAGGCGTCTGCGCCATCACTTCGTCGAGGCCGTTGAGGTTTTTGTCGTTTATCAACTGGCGAGTCATGACCGTGACCGATTGCGGGGTTTCGCGCAGCGATTGTGATGCCTTGTTGATGCTCACGCCGGTCGCTGCGTACGAGCCGCTGCCCTCGGTGGTGATACCGAACGGGTCGCCCTTGATCGCCACTGGCCCAAGGTTCATGGGCTGCGCTGACGCCGCGCTGCCGAGGGTCAGGGTATCGGCCTCGAGGTTGTGCGTTACGCCAGCCTGTTTCAGCAGATCCGCGACCGCCTGTTCAGGCGTCAACCTGCCATGCACCGGGCTGCTGAACTTGCCGTTCACATCATCGGGGTTGTAAAGAATTTGCAGGTCGCCCTGGCGCCCCAGCTCTTTAAGGGCGCTGTTCAGGGGTTGCGCGGGGATATCGAACTCGAACTCTTCAGCCAGTGCCTCGCCCTGAAAAGCCAATGCCAGCACCAGCCCGCCCAGACGCAAGCCAAGCGTTTTCACGCGGCCTGTGCGCAGACGGCTGGAAGATGTTTGCATGGAGGGGATGACTCGTTGAAAGCGATGGCGAAGAATAATGCATTTGCGCAGTTTGGTCGTGGGCACAGCTCTGCATTGCCAGCCGACAACGCGCCGCACATCAAAACCGGACGCAGAGCGTCCAGAAAGGCACCAACGCGGAGCATTGGCACGATAGGTGTTCTCACGGACACCTATCGCTCCGCACACTCCAGCGTGGGAATGCCCCGCGTGAAGCTCTGCATCACAAGCCGACAACGCGTCGCACATCAAAACCGGACGCAGAGCGTCCAGAAAGGC
>NZ_LKEK01000100.1:0-3214 GCF_001466905.1 Pseudomonas sp. ICMP 3272 | reverse complement strand
TGTTGATCGGTCTCAAAGACGGGCTGGCTGACTCCGGATTGACCTCACTCGACAGTGCCGCACAACTTGTGGCGCACCCAATCGAAAGCTTCGCCGCAGTGAAAGATTTTGTCGAATCGGCCTCGGGACGACAGCTATTGGGCGCGGCATCTGATGCTCTGGCGTTGCAATTGGCCAAGATCAATACAGCGCTTCAGGAGGGGGGTGATGAAAACGCCGAGCAATTAGGCACGACGATGGGGCAAGCGATATCGATTGTTGTCGGCGCTTTGGCGGGAGGTCAGACGAACACTGCGAAAGCAGCGGCAGAGCTGTCGAGGATGGGTATCGACCTTTCGAGCAGTGCCCTCAAGACTGCTGCGGCGAGCTACAAGGCGAGTTCGTTGGAGAAGAAGCTGGCTAAGCTTGAGAGTGCTGGGCGTGATCTGGATGTGCCGGATGCTCCTGAAATGCCTGGAGATAGTGTAAGCTCTAGCCTTGATACGGTGCGAGATGGTGCAAAAGGCAAAACCGCATTAAATGAACCAAACTCTCGGCCTGTTGCGGAAAATGGCGGTGCGCCGTCAACACAAACTGAAACTTATTTCAGGGTTGAATCAGGTGGTTCAGGATTCCAGACTAGTCAAAATCGAATTACTGTGAAATCTGATGGGACGGTATCGATTGATTCTGGATGCAGTGGTCAGTTATGTGTCAGTACAAATGGCCCCAGCCATGCTGCTTATTATCTATCTAATAAAAGGCCTGACGGTAACGTGGTTGTTTTTGAGGTTGATCAATCGTTGCACCAGAAAATTATGTCCGAAGCTATTGATCAACGACCTTTGCCCGGTCAGATAAGGAACCCTAACGCCCCCAAGATTGTGGATCCAAATCAAGGGAAGCCAAGTGTTTCACTAGAACTCCCGAAAGTATGGGATTCCTTGCTTGAGAAACACTCATCAAATGCACGAGTATTGACGCAGGAGGAGTTTTTTCATGAGTTTGGACGCTAAGCTTAGCTCATTAGAAAGTGAGCTGTTTGAAGGGCGCAAATCAATTGCCCTGTTTGTTTTGAAAGAGCAGCATTATTACGTTGTGGATGATAAGTCCAATTACTGTATCGATGTCCGGCCGGATTATTTGTCGTATATTGAAACAGGCCGGCTAAAGCAGGAAGATTATGAAAAAGCTCTTGGGCTCTTTCGGGGTGGGATCTCAGTTCTAGGAGCTCATAATTTTTATCAGTACATCGATAGTGTCGAAGCAGAAGTGATAAGTTTTACGATGATGCGCGATTTCTTTTTCAAAGGCTTAACGTTGGAAAGTGCCAAGAGTTTTTATAAGGATGTAGAGCGGTTCTTGTCTTATGGAGGAGAAATGGATTTGCGAAAATGGAATTTTTTGCGTATGAAATTGCCGAGCTTTTACGTAAATTTCGACCGTGGGATTTACCGACATACCGACTATGGTCGGTTGCATGAGGAATTGGCGTTGCCAAAAACACAGTGGAATGCTCGTTGTAGTAGCGATTTTGGATTGCTCATCCCTGACGATGTTCAATACTGGATCCTAGATAGAATGAATTTTTTTAAGCTTTATGGCGGTTGAAATATTGAAGTGGAAAGGGTTCGGTTTTATTTAATTAAATTGTTTGCGTTCTAAATAAATCTGTATCGCTTTCTCATTGGTTTTGAGGTTGATTTGATAGAACAATTTCGGTAGGTGGCGAAAAAGCAACTGGTGACGCTGCCGGTAAGGTAGATGATCTTGCGTCAACTAAGGTCAAGTGGGTTGATGAGAATGCAGGTATGAGTTCGCGTGCCCGGGATTACAATGACTCAGCAACCCGTGCTCGCTCCAATCCTACAACCCAATCTGGCCAAGCTCCTGCGCTAGAAAGAACAATGCCGGATGGATCAACAGGTTGGTTAAATTCGATGGTGTGGATGGTGAAGTTTTAGTTGATCGCAAGATTTCGGTTGTAACGACAAGCAAATCGAAGGATCAGGCGCTTAGGCAGTCTGACGTGTTAAGTCAGAATGGTTTAACTGCGCGCTGGGAAGTACCTACACAGGCTCAAGCAAATAGAGCTCAGAAAATGTTTGATGAGCTGGGCATTAAAAATATTTCAGTGAAGGTGATTCGTGAGCCAGGAAATCAATAAGCACGTTGCGCGAGCCATTGTTGAGCTTGCTATATTTCTTGAGTTTTCGGGGGATGATGCATTAAATCCAGATGCTGCAATGCAGGGGCTTGAACAATTAGCTTCGACATTGCAAATAATGGACTTGGAATCTAAATCATCTTTGTGCTCACAGTTTAAAAGCATCGCAATAGAGTATTCAGATGAGCAGGCAGAGTTTGTGGAAAGCTTGGGCGAAGCGCTGGGGTTAATCGAGGAGTAGTTTGCTCATCAGTAAAAGCCCCAGATTTTACTGACATACATTCCCAGCACCGGCCTAGCGCCAGTGTTTTTGCACCCAATCTGCACCTTTTTGCCGCCTTCTTGCATCCTTTCTGCAGTCAAGTTGCATCCCTTTTGCACCCACCCTGACGACCTACGGTCTAGCTGCTCAATACGCCCTTTTTGAGCATGATTTTTCGCCTCTTAACAGGAGCAAAATCTCAATACACAACACGCACTTCTTGCGAGGTGAGCATTTAGGGCCTGCCCAGTAGCAACTTCGTTTCCAAACCGCAGAAATACCTGATCGAAACAAACCCGGTGCTCACTGAGCTCAAGCAGTTCATGAGTTCGGATTACCTGCTCGCAGGCTTGGGTTACGACCCGGAAGTCAGCGCCAAGCGCTTGGGCGATGGCTTGTATGAGCAGCGCCTCGTTCAGCAAGCCGTTGTGGCCAGAACCGGCCAGGCGTTCATCGACGGCCAGACCTCCAACGAGGCCCAGTTCAAGTACCTGATGAACAACGCCATCGCCAGCAAGCAGCAACTGAACCTGGCGGTCGGCATATCGCTGAGTTCACAGCAAGTCGCTGCACTGACCCACGACATCGTCTGGATCGAAGAGCACGAAGTGAATGGCGAAAAAGTGCTGGTGCCAGTGCTGTATCTGGCTCAGGCCGACAATCGTCTTGGCCCGACCGGGGCATTGATTGCAGGTAACGACGTCTCGCTGATTGCCGGGCAAAACCTCGACAACGTCGGCACCTTGCGTGCGGCCAACAACCTGTCGGCTGCCGCTGGAAATGACCTGGTCAACAGCGGCCTGATA
>NZ_LKEK01000099.1:0-3303 GCF_001466905.1 Pseudomonas sp. ICMP 3272 | reverse complement strand
AGGCTGGTGATTATGTTTCGCTTGGCTTCCCGCTCCTGGTCTGTTTCGTCTGGTTTGGTGTCGTTGACGAGGTTCGATCAGGGCAATCAAGCCCTTCCAGGGTAAGACCCGATCCATCTCGATCAGGAACAATTCCTTGCGGGTCTGCTTGCGCTTACCGGCGTACTCGGCATCGGCGAAGATCATTTGCTTCATTGAAAAGCTCGGCGATTGGGGTGCGGGGACTCTGCCAATTCGGGAAGTCTTTTTCAGGATTTCCTTAGTTGTACGCTTGGTGTCAGGCCGAAACTTTCGGCAACTTTCCCTCTTGGAATTGAAGTCACATCTTTTATTTAAAGGAAAACTTCCGATTGACGAATACTCAGACAGGGTGAAAAACACCGGCGCAAAGCCGGTGCCAATGCAATACTAGCTCATTGCTGATCAGTTGGATTGACAATCCATATTATCAAGCAACAAACCAATCTTTCGAAGCAAGCTAGCAACAAACTCACGATCTGCACCAATCCGCGCTTCAAATTCGAACATATCTAACCCGTTACATATTTCATTTAAAGCCGAATTCAGGACCAAAAGCTCATCTCTATTAAAGCTAACATTTGCAAAATTGCGCGAAGAGTTAATTATCTCCATAGTAACTACCTCAAACTATCAAAGTAAGCTTGCCCATTCACGGGACGGAATGCAGTACCACCATCAACTGCTTTAGGATTTCTGATAACAACCGTAACACTGACATTATTCCCGTAAGTAGCTCACCCACAACTTAGCTCACGAAATGAGCTCAAGCAATTAACGACGCTTTCAATATACGAGAAAAACTGCTCGAGACTAGTCATGCCCAAATCCTTATAGTAGCATTCTGAATCACATGCTTTTCAAATGCACATCCACAGATATCTCTTTCCCTGCAAGCTGCTCACCGCGCTTCGCAGCATTTGCCTCACCTGCACTTTTTTGCACCAACCAATCATTCATAATCGCTTCTACCTATCCTCCCTGAGTTACAACTCTCCCACAATCGCCAAACAGAGTATAAGCACCACCACCCCTAACAAGACTGTCTATATTTCCACAACCCAAATCACCTGTACTATCTACAAACCCTATGAGCCCTATGAGTCTTCTATCGAAACCATTCGATAGAGTCAGCATTAAAAAACCGTAACAAAACCTTGCACTAGCAATACTGCTCTCCGTTTTTCGGCTCTTCATCTTGCTAGTAATTCTTAGTAAGAACAGCACCCAATCCAAAAATAATTGATCCTGCCACCTCATCAATCGACAAAAGCTAGTTATCTTCAAAAGAAAAATTTCGAGAGCAACATAATTTCACAATAGTTCATATCGATTTTCACAGATCGAAGTCAATTGAGGTGTAATTGCATGGGCTTTTCCTAGTTACATAATTACCAAACGCATCGTTTCTTTGACCTGTAGAATCCTTAAATTCAACATATGGATCAAAACTTCCTGGCGCGTGCGAGCTACCTTGTTTGATTGCCACTCGAGGAATGCCATTCTTGTCAACGTATTTGAGGGGGCCACCATCGGTCTGAGAGGGCTTCCAGCCTTGAGCCTCCGCGTACTCCTTTAACTCACTTGTTTTTGGCGTGCGACCGGTTTCAAAAATTTTATCAATGCCTTTTGCACAAACTAATAAAGCATCTAATTGTTTTCTAGTTGCCTGACCGGATCCCAATCACTAGGCTTGAGTCGATGCTTGCTCCACCATTGCATTCCCTCCGACACCCACGTTCCGCGTAAATCGGAATGAGCGGTTGTCGAGTCATCATACCCAAACTCCGTCCCGCAGCATGGGCAAATATTGTACGAGGCACAGCCAAAACTGTCATACGCCGGCTCATCAAGATCAGGATACCTGCAGACCGGACATACATATGTTTGATTGCTATTGGGCATTAAAATAGTCCAAGTTTGAACCCTTACCATGCACTGCTGGATCAGGCTTGTAGTACGTGCAAATACTTCCCCCACTTGATACCACACCAAACTCATCAGTGCTAGGGTTGTAACGTACGATATCTCCATTAGGTCTTGCTTTTTCAAGCACGCCCGCAGGCTTCGACGCTGTTAATAACTTATCAGCTTGTGCTTGGTATTCAAGCGTATTTTTCGCGCCAAAGTCACCGCAATGGCGCGCAAAGTGGTCATCAAGCTTGGCTTGGCCCGCAAACTTCGCTCCGCCTCCTATCTCTTTTGCACCATCTAAAAATCACACAAACATCTAATCCATTGCTACGCTTAAAGCGATCAACATGATATTAGCGTCGCTTTCCACAAGCGTCCATCCTTCGAAAACTCCATGCGTAGAGCGTACGTCTTAAACTCATACTTTAGCCACTGCTGTACATAGCCGATTAACACATCGACTCTACCTGGGGCCTCTTTGCTAGGTGATCCTAGCTCTGCAATAACATCTTGAACACGCCATGCTTGAGCTATACGACCTAGCACATCTTCCGTATATGCCGAATAACCTTCGTGAGGCTGCACCAAAAAATGAATGTGATTTAATTTTCCCGAACGAAACCCAATCTCTACGCCAGATTTAATAAACTTATAAAATCTTGTCTTACCTTCCGGGTCATTATAGTTATCCGGGGTTTCCGAAACGGCTGGCAATTCTCCGACTTTTCGACATAAGTCGGTGACTATTTCTCCGCTTTCATCCTGACCAAGAGCCCGAACAAAATCCGACCAAGTGTTCATTATTTAATAACCCCCGTATTGCGATTTCTTTCAACTATTTTTTGAACGGTTTCATCTACTAACTTCGAATCATAACCTCGACTGTTCAGATTTGCCCGCAAAGCTTCTGTGTCACGACAAACTGCACCGCACAGGTCCGCTGCATCTTGCTGAATCTGAGCAGGAGTATTTTTCCCGCCATACGTCGGACCTGCAATATGTACATCTCGTGGGACCTCTACAGCAGTAGAGTTTTGGTAGAGAGTCTTGGTCTCCAACTCAGTAAGGGGGCGGCCCAACTCTGCTTCTTTTGCTGTGCGCAACGCAGCAAATGAAGGGATATGGTCGTGTTCTAGACCATCTCCAACAACCTCTCTTGCCTTAAGGTTTTTTTGGGCGTCTACCTCAAGTTCTTGAACCGCCGTTTTCGAAGGCACGGATGCTTTTGCACCATCACCTTTAACAACATCCGCTCCAACCCCCCTGTCAGTCCCGGTATAATTCTTCCAGGCCGGGTGGTAAGCATCAGCCTTCATCTCGGCTGAGATAGTCCTAGACTTGGCTACAGATTTACCGCTTACCAGCATACCA
>NZ_LKEK01000098.1:0-3587 GCF_001466905.1 Pseudomonas sp. ICMP 3272 | reverse complement strand
GCAGAGTGGCATCAACCCTGATGCCAGTTAGTGGCTTTTTCGATGTATTGAGCGTTCGCTGGAAGTGCCTTGCGCAGGAACGCGAGATACTTGTCCATAAGCACCTTGCTGGGAAAACGCGCGGCGAACCCGGTGGTTATATCGTCGCAATGGATAATGACCATCAGACGTTTGTGATCAACCGTGACAAATTCGTGCAAATGCCATGGGGCGGTTTGTCGATGGTGGACGGGGTTTTCCCAGTTCAGCAGTTTGATGGCTGCGACAAAAGCCATTGCCACCGGCCCGACCAGGAACAGCCATGACCCAGTGATTAGGGCGACGAGGACGAATGCCAGTATGACGAAAATAGCGATGCCTTTGAAAAACGATGAGGCGAAGTCGGGGTAGTGGAGGTAATACTCGACGGTTGCTCCGTCGGTTTTCAGGGTGTAGTTGTAGATGGTTTTTTGGCGGATGAGCAGGCCTGTGTAGTAAGCAAGATTTCCCGCAAACGCCAATATTACGGTAATGAGAAAGTCAGGGCTTTCTAAAAAACGATTCCAGCCTCCCCAAATAATAAGTGCGCCGGCTATTAAATGAATGGCGGTAAATCCAAGCTGCGTGATCACGATCTCTTTAGGTGACCTCGCAAGGGTTTTGATTTTCCAGTCTAGGATGCCTTTGCCTTTCGGCAGATCCAGAATTGTTTCTTGCTGACTCATACGTGTGTACTCTCTGCGACTTCCAAGGTCAGAGCCCCAATTCTGTTTGATGCCTTTACCTCTAGTTCTACAGAAGCCAGGCCGTCAACAGCGGTATCGCCTGTTGTGCCAAGTTTCATCTGAAACAGATAGCTTTTATCTTCTCCGCCAGTCTTTAAAAGACTGGCCGGGTACCAGAGTTGCAGCTCAAGATAGGTTGCGTCTTTGTCGAGCGGCACCCAGGTTTCCCAGATGAGGTCTTCGTTTTCGGGTGGCATCAAGGGGTAGGTGAAGTCGTCACTTGCCTTGCCAGCAGGCTTGTTGGCAAGCGTCCCGAACTGTTCAGCTTTCCTGAACTGCCCGCGGTTTAGAAAAGCTTCATGCAGAGGGTCGTCTATTTTTTCTACGGGCAGCACTCCCCATGGGCGCTTGCTGCTAAGGACATTGAAGTGTACGGACTGCCCGCGCACCAGGTTGGGTAAACGTACTTGTACTCCAGCGCCATTTTGTACCGCTACGCTGTAGTGATCGCCTTTGCCAAGATAACGGTTTTCATAATGCACGGTGCTTTTTACATGAACCTGCGGAGATAATTGAATTTCCATCAGCGCGCGAACTTCTTCATGCTCACCTTTGGCAGTCTCAGCGTAGCGATAGGCTAGGGTTCTGGACCAACAGCACTTGCGTAGCCACCAGCCGACACTGTCTTGCTTGAAGTGGTTAAGGGCCATCGTAGCAAAAAAATAAATCAAGCCTGTTACCAGTAGCACTACGCTGAACCACGGACTCATAACGATAATTGCAAGAGTACTGGCAGGAAAAATACCTGCGAATAACTGAGCGGCTGACCCTACTCCCATCAGGCCTACAGAGACGATCTTTAAATCCAGCCAGTCTTTTTCTTCTGATGTTTTAGCCCCAGCTGAATCATCCAGAACGTCAAATATCTCCAATGTAGCCGCTACAATCCCAAACCCACCCATCGCCACCATCGAAACCCTGAACCCAAATATCGCATCCCCCCAAACCGTATTACCCCGTGCTCTCCAATAAGCTGCCGATTGATCAAGAATGCCCACTGTGTACGTACCAATAACCACGGGCTTCGCCGTACTGATAACCGCCCACGGTGCTTCAACAAACACCGCCATCAACAGGTTGAAGCTGTACCCCAGTCCATACGTAACCTTGCCAATATCCTTAGCACTGAAGTCTCCATCCCGAGTAAGGTCCCGGTAAGTGAGCGCGGTATTGATGAAGTTGAGCATGATCACGCCCCAAGTGATTGCCCCGGCAATTCCTCCCAGCCCATCGATCCAGCGCTTGGCGGTGGTCAGCCAGTCTTTCGCCATGGTTTTGCCGGACTGGAAGTGCAGGCGAATCTCGTCCTGCAACTGCTTTGCGTATTGGTTGTTCTGATAGTCGAGCAGGGCGGGGATGCTCAATTCATGCAGACGAAGTTTTTCCTCAAGGACGCGAAGGTGGCTGGCGTTGCTTTTGCGGGTGTTGTAAGCGGTTGGATAAAGCCAGCTGCGACGGGTATCGCTGATCTGCTTGTTGAGGACCTGCCACTCGCGGGTCCACTGTTTGAGCTTGGTGAATACCTGTTGATCGACTGCAATACGCGCCTTCGAATCAAGCAAAATCTGGCCGATTAACAGGGTGCGAAGCAATGCGACGATGTTCTGCTGTTTGCCCAGGGCCATGCGGCTGTCGATGGGTACCCAGGCCAGCAGGATGCTCTCAAACGTCGTTTTACCTGCGCCGCTGGCCAGTTCGCCGAGGGCTTTGAAGGTGCCCTGAACAGGTTGCTTCAGCGCCTTCATCCACGGCTTGTCGGCAAAGCCCTGGTGATTGAGGGCGCCATTGAGTTCGCCAATACGTGTAGCCAGGTTGGTGACGTCGCCAAGGCCGTTCAGCAGCGCGTCGGCCTCCTGGTGCAGTGCTTGTTTGAGGGCGGGTGAGAAGCCGTAGCGCAAGGTACCAAACAGCGTGCTGGCGTTGGCTTCCTGCTCGGCCAGCCAGGTAGTGGCTGCGCTGTCCTGGGCGTAAATGATCTGCAGGTTGAGCATGATCGTTTGCAGGTACAGCAGCTGTGTCGGGCGGGTGGTGTCGATAAACAGCTTGAACGGTTCTGTGCCGATATGTGTCGCCCAGAGCTGAAAATCGCGTTGAGTGTCACGTACCTGTTGCAGCAGTGCGTCTCCGCTTGGCAGATGCTGTTGAAGATACTGGCGCGCGCTGGCCAGATCGACTTCGCGCCGCCATTTGTGGCGATCTTTCCAGGTCTGTGCGGCCTCTTCGGTAGGGACGCTGCCGTAACGTGCTTCGATCGATTTGCGCATGTCCAGGCTCTTGAACATAGCGGCCTCTTCGGTAGGGACGCTGCCGTAACGTGCTTCGATCGATTTGCGCATGTCCAGGCTCTTGAACATGTCCGGCAGCAGCAGAAAATCTCCGGGAACGTTGCTGCTGCTGATCTGTGCTTCTTCAAGGATGCATTGCTCGAAGTACGCTTCGACCTCGCTCAGGTACTGGNAGTTTTTGCGGGTCGCTCTCGGCACCACACAGTCCGGAGACAGTCTGGGCGATCTGGATTTTGTGTTCGTGCCTGGCTTGCCAGTCGCGAAAAGCCGCCTGATCAGCGGCCAGTTGCATGCCCAGATCATTGAAAACGGCCAGCGGGTCATCAAGGGCGATGAGCAGGGAACTGTCCTGATCATCGACGCTGCCTTGCCAGAAAACGTCAGCACCCAGCGGTGCCCATAACGGGCGTGTTTCGGTGTCTTCCGACAGCGGGCGAGCAGTGGGTATTGCCGAGTCAGCGAAACGGTCGTCGTCAGTGACATGGCCCTTGTCGATGTCCGCCACCGCCTCGGCGATACGGTTCAACGGCAGAGTGTC
>NZ_LKEK01000097.1:0-190719 GCF_001466905.1 Pseudomonas sp. ICMP 3272 | reverse complement strand
GCCGCTCATCAGAGCGGCGTTTTTGTTTGTGCGTTTTAAGCATCTTTATAAAAGATCATCTTTCCCCGCGTGTCACGCTCAGCCCTGTCTGGATGCCAATAACTCGTCGAGCTCCGGCATCAGGGTCACGCTCTCCTGCTCATTGGGATCAGTACGCGCGACCAGAACCGTTGCTTCGCGCTCGTTGCTGCGGTTATAGGGCACATGCGGCATTCCCGCCGGGATATAAAAGAAGTCGCCTTGTTCCACGATGGCATGCTTTTCCAGCGACTCGCCATACCAGCAGCCGGTGGCTTCACTCAGGGCATAGATGGCGGTTTCATGCTCCTGATGTTTGTGAGCCTTGCCCCTGCCGCCGGGGGCAATTGTCAGCAGTTGCATATGGATATGTCGGGCACCTGCACTTTGTGCGGAGATGCCGACCTGATAATCCATACCCTGCTTGCCTTGAGAGGGCTTGGCGGGTTTCAAAAGGACACAATCAAGTTGATCACTGGCCACGGTTTTTTCCTCGCCTGATGCTCAATAGCGTTGATCCACCCGGCCCGCTGCCCGGCAAGGGCAGGGGGGGAGTGAATACTATGCCTTGTCGGGCGGAGCGTGGCTCAGGCGCAGGCGCCTATCAAGTGAAAGAAACGCCATGTCGGTCCCGGTAATGGGGCCTATGCATCAGGGCATCTGCGGCAGTTCATTGGGCCGCATGTCAAACACCAACACTTCTGCGTCAACGCCTTCGCTCAGGCTAATGACCTGTTCGTTGCGCAAACGCACCCCATCACCTTCGTCAAGCGGCTGCCCATTGAGCACCACACTGCCACGGGCGACATGCACGTAGGCATATCGGTTGGCAGCCAGTTCCAGGGTGGCAGTTTCATTGCCATTGAACAGACCGGCATACACACGAGCGTCCTGACGAACCTTGAGCGCACCGTTCTCGCCTTGCGGGGAAATGATCAACTGCAAATGACCGCGTTTCTGTTCAGCGCTGAAATGCTCCTGTTGATAGTTCGGGGTTGCGCCTGCAACATTCGGCACGATCCATATCTGCAGAAAATGCACGCCCTCGGTGTGCGAATGGTTGAACTCGCTGTGCGCCACGCCGCTGCCGGCACTCATCAATTGCACGTCGCCAGGACGAATCACCGACCCGGTGCCCAGCGTATCCTTGTGCTCCAGCGCACCTTCCAGCACGTAGGAAAAGATCTCCATGTCGCGGTGTGGGTGCTGGCCGAAACCTTTGCCCGCAATCACGCGGTCGTCGTTGATCACCAGCAGATCGGAAAAGCCCTGCTCCTGAGGGTTGCGATAACCGGCAAAGGAAAAGGTATGAAAGGATTTCAACCAGCCATGGTTGGCAGCGCCGCGGTCGGAAGCTTTACGAAGAGTCAGCATGATTCTTTCTCCATCCGTTTATCGACGCTGCACATTCAGCAATCGATCAAGTGAGACAAAGGTTACGGCTTATCGACTGTCGCAATAAGTAGCTGGAACATGAATGACTGTCTCGCTGTGGTTGACAGTGCCGGGTGGCACGTTACGCTCTGTCGAACAGCATTCAGCGTTCACTCAGGCCACGACACATGAACCCTTTTGAAGACATGCGGATTTTCTGCCAGGTCATGGAGTCCGGCAGCTTCACGGCGGCGTCCGACAAGCTGGGCCTGTCCAAGCAATTTGTCAGTCGGCGCCTGATGCAACTGGAGGAACGGCTGGGCGTGCGCCTGCTCAACCGCTCCACACGACGTCTGGATGTCACGCCGCTGGGGCAGAGTTATTACGAATCGGCTCTGCGCCTGCTGGCCGAGGTCGAACAGGTCGAGCAGGGGATTACCGGGCAGAACAACGAGCCACGCGGCACCCTGCGTCTGAGTGCGCCGCTGTCGTTTGCCGTTGCCCATCTGGGCTGTCTGCTGCCGCTGTTTTTGCAGCGTTACCGCGACGTAGCGGTGGAGGTGGACCTGAGCGATCGTGCGGTGGACTTGATCAGCGAAGGCTATGACCTGGTGCTGCGTATCGGGGTGCTGGAGGACTCCAGCCTGATCGCCCGGCGCATTGCCTCGATTGATCGGGTCTACTGCGCCAGCCCGGCCTACCTGGCCGAGCGCGGTACGCCGCAAAAACCCGAAGACCTGCACGCTCATGATTGCCTGCCCTATGGCCACAGCCGTCAGGCGCAATGGCGTTTTCAGGTGCAGGGCAAGCCTTTGATGCTGAACATCAGCGGGCGTATGCGCGCCAATAATGGCGAGCTGCTCAGAGACACGGCGGTGGCCGGGCTGGGCATCACTTACCTGCCGACGTTCATTGTTGGCGCGGCGCTGCGTGACGGCAGCCTGGTGCGGGTGCTCGATGACCTGCGGCCCGAGCCATTGACGCTGTCAGCGGTTTATCCCCAGCACCGTCAGGCCTCACGTCCAGTGCAGGCATTCATCGAGTTCCTGCGTGAGCGTCTGGAATCAGGTATCGAGCTCAGTGAACCGCCTGGCTGAGCGCTTCGCCGAACAGGTTTAGATAATTTTTTTGCATCTTAGGCTAGAACAAAAATGAATTTAGCTAATTTTTGTTCGGGTGTTAGGGTCGTTGCCGATCAATTCGATCTGCCCGATGCTTCTGGAGACCCTGCCTGTGCCGACAACTATCATCTGCTGGAGCCAACGCCTGCTGACGGGGCTGGCGTTGGGCCTTGTGGCCGCGCTGAGCACCCAGGCTGCCGACCTGATTGTCGGTGATCAGAGTTACAGCGCCCGGACCGTGATGGAAGCGGCCGGTGTACTCAAGGATCTGCCCTACGAGCTTGAATGGAAGCAGTTCACCGCAGGCTCTCCGGTCGCCGAAGCGCTCAACGTCGGTAGCCTGGACATCGGTTTGCTGGGCGATTCGCCTGCGCTGTTCATGGGCGCGCTGGGTGCGCCGATCAAGGTCATCGGCGTATCGCGGCAGAACCTCGACGGCGTTGCGATTGTGGTGCGCAAGGATTCGCCGATCAAAACCGTCGCGGATCTGGCCGGCAAAAAAGTCGCCATCTGGAAGGGCTCGTTCAGCCAGCAACTGATGCTCACCGCGCTGGACAGGGCGGGTGTCGCCCGCGATGCCGTTGAATATCGCTACCTCAGTGCACTGGATTCTTCCCACGCGCTGGATGGCGGCTCGGTGGATGCGATTGCGACCTGGGAACCTTATGTCACTCAACAGGAGCGACAGGGCGCACGAATCATTGCGACAGCCGACGGCTTGATCCCCGCGCAAAGCTTCATTGTCGCCAACGATCAGGCCATCAAGGACAAGCGTGCGCAGATCAGCGATTTCCTGCAGCGCCTGCAAGCTGCTCGCGCCTGGTCGGTCAGCGACCCGCAGCACAATGAAATCTATGCCAACGCTTGGGCTGCGCTGACCAGAGCCGATGCACAAGTGGCGCGCCGCTGGTTTTCCCGCGCCCAGGTCGTGGTGGTGCCGATCACACCGCAAGTGGTGGCAGGTGCGCAGCAGACTATCGATTTTTTCAACAACGCCGGGCTGACCAAACGCTATCCTGCTGCCAGCGTGTTTGACGAGTCGTTCAATGCGGCGCTGTACAGCCAGAAGCAGGTTGCCCGCTGAACGACTGCCTTGTCCTGGAGCCTTCACCATGAGTTTTACGTCATTGCATTGGGGTGTTTATCGCCCGCAGGTCGAGGGAGGCAAGTTGAAAGCCCTGCTGCCTGCGGAGTGGGACAAGGACCCTTCACCGATTGGCGATTCGGTTGCCGATGCCATTACCTCGCCCACACGCGTCATGCGCCCGGCGATACGTCGCAGTTTTCTTCAGCAGGCCGGCGGGCGACCCGATTTACGTGGGCAGGAGCCATTCGTCGAGGTCTCCTGGGAGGTGGCGCTGGATCTGGTCGCCAGCGAGTTGCAGCGCGTCAGACGCGAGCACGGCAACCAGGCAATTTTTGGCGGTAGCTACGGCTGGGGCAGCGCAGGGCGTTTTCATCACGCACAAAGCCAGCTGCATCGCTTCCTCAACTGCATCGGCGGTTATGTCTTCAGTACCGACAGCTACAGCCTGGGGGCCGGGCGGGTGCTGATGCCGCACATTGTCGGCAATATGGACTGGCTGCTGGCGGAGCATACGTCCTGGAAGAACCTAGCCGAGCACTGCGAGCTGTTCGTCGCCTTTGGTGGTTTGCCCGCCAAGAATGCGCAGACCAGCCCCGGTGGTGCCAGTGACCATCTGTTGGCCGACGCGTTGCAACGCATGTCCGACGCCGGAGTGGAGTTCGTCAACGTCAGCCCGCTGCGTGATGACCTGGCTGGTCCGACGCATAACCAGTGGCTGGCGGTACGCCCCGGCAGCGATACGGCGTTGATGATGGCGCTTGCCTGGGTATTGATCAGCGAAGGGCTGCACAACGAAGATTTCGTTCAGCGCTACACCGTGGGCTATGAGCGTTTTCGCGATTACCTGCTGGGTCACGTCGACGGCCAGCCTAAGGACCCGCAGTGGGCCGCAGCACTGACCGATATCCCTGCGCAGCAGATTGTCGACCTGGCGCGGCGCATGGCCAGTAAACGCACCATGATCAACGTCGCTTATTCATTGCAACGTTCTATACATGGCGAGCAACCGTTCTGGATGACCGTCACCCTTGCGGCGTTGTTGGGGCAGATCGGTTTGCCCGGTGGCGGCTTCGGCCTGGGTTATGGGTGCATGAACAACACCGGCAGCGGCCGCAAGGCGTTTTCCGGGCCGCGTTTTTCCCAGGGCAGCAACCCGGTCAAGGACTTCATCCCGGTCGCGCGGGTGACAGATATGTTGCTCAACCCCGGTACACCCTTCGATTACAACGGGCAGCAGCAGACTTACCCGGATATTCGCCTGGTGTACTGGTCGGGTGGCAATATCTTTCACCATCATCAAGACCTCAATCGGCTGCTGGAGGCGTGGCAGCGGCCGCAAACCATCATCGTTCACGAGCAGTTCTGGACCGCTCAGGCACGCTATGCCGACATCGTGCTGCCAGCCACCACGGCGCTGGAACGCAACGACATCGGCAGCTCGGCGTCCGATCGTTTCATGATTGCCATGCAGCAGGCCATCGAGCCGGTGGGTGAGTCTCGTGATGACTATTCGATTCTGGCCGGGCTGGCCGAGCGGCTGGGTGTGGCACAGGCGTTTACCGAAGGTCGTGATGCCCAGGCCTGGCTGCATTTTATTTACGATGAGTCTCGGCAGCGCGCTGAAACCTTCGGGATTACCCTGCCGGATTTCGAGCAGTTCTGGCGTGACGGATTACTGGAAACAGACTATCCCCAGACCGATAACGTACTGCTCAAGTCCTTTCGCGATGACCCTGACGCGCATCCACTGCCGACGCCGTCCGGGCTCATCGAAATTTTCTCCGAGCGCATCGCGGGCTTCGCTTATGCGGACTGTCCTGGCCATCCGGTATGGCTGGACAAACCTGCGCCTACCCACGCGCTGCACCTGCTGTCCAATCAGCCCAAAACCCGCCTGCACAGCCAGTACGATCACGGCAGCTACAGCCGTTCCTCGAAAATTCAGGCACGCGAGCCGCTGACCCTGAACCCGCTGGATGCGCAAATGCGCGGGTTGGTCGATGGTGATGTGGCCAAGGTCTTCAATGAGCGGGGGGCGTTTCTGGCTGGAGTAATCGTATCGGACAGTATTCGACCCGGCGTGGTGCAGATTGCCACCGGTGCCTGGTTCGATCCTTTGGTGCATGGCGAGCCGGGCAGTCTGGAAAAGCACGGCAACCCTAATGTGATCACCCAGGACATCGGTGCTTCCAGCCTGTCGCAAGGGTGTGCGGCGCAGACCGCGTCGGTGGACATCGTCAAATGGAATCAGGCGCTGCCGCCAGTGACGGCGTTCGAGCCGCCGTCACTACTCTGAGCGCGTTTTACTGCTCTTTATTACGTGCCGCAAAAACCGCCTTGCCCACACCCGCCAATACCGCGTCGTTCTGCGGCGTATGCACCCGGCCGCACAGCACGTTGCGGTAATGGCGCTGCAGCGGGTTGCTGCGTGAAAGTCCCGGATTCCCCGAGGCCTCGATGGCCAGTTCCACCGCGCGGATCGCATTGCCGGTCACCAAGTATTTGATCTGCGCAGCATGCTGTGCGGGCGTGTGGCCCTGGGCCGCGGACTGCAGCAGGCTCTGGTTGGCGAACAGCAAGGTGTCGATCTGCCCGACGGTTTCCTGAAAGCGCGGCAGGGTCGACAGCGCAGCCCCGAGGTTGGACGGTTTGCGCTGTTCCAGCCAGTGCACCAGCCAGTCGCGGGCGGAGTGGGCGATGCCGTCGTAGACTGACGACAGCAGCACTGACATCCACAGCATGCCCGACCCATCAAGTTCGGATTGCGGGGCGCTCCACGGGCTGACGCTGACGGCATGATCGAGCGGCACCAGCACGTCGTCGAAGCGGACTTCGTGGCTGCTGGTGGCGCGCATGCCCAAGTGGTCCCAGTCCTCGATGATCCTGATGCCCGGCGTGTCCTTGTGGACCAGCCAGCTGCCCACCAGCGGGTCATCGTCGTCGCTGCGCGCCCATACGGCGAACCAGGTCAGGCCATGACTGCCGGTGGAGTAGATCTTGCTGCCGCTGATGCGCCAGCCGTCGGCGCTGCGGCGCGCGACGGTGCCCGGCAGGCCGCCACGCGCAGGGGTGCCCAGGTCCGGCTCGACGCGCAGGGCATTGATCAGCGCGCCTTCGCGTACCGCCTCTTCGGCAACTTGTACACGTAGATGGCTCGGCCAGTTACGGTTCTCTTGCAGCCTTGAATGCTGCAGGTATTGCATGACCAGAATCAGCGCCGTCGACGGTTCGCCCTTGGCTACTGCGCTGACCACTTGCTGCGCGCGCGGCAGATCCGCACCGCCGCCGCCCAGTTCAGCCGGTACGGTCAGGCCGAGCAGGCCGTGGGTGTGCAGCAACTGAAAGTTGGCGTGAGGGAATTGGGCGCTGATGTCGTACTGCTCGGCAGTTTCAGCCAGTGTGGCGGTCAGCTTAGCCAGTCGTTCGCTGAAGTCTTCAGCCGACTCGGCTGCCGGATAATGCGGGCGCGGGGTAGGGCGTAGGGTCGAGAGTGTCATGCGGGGTCCTTTTCGCAGCGGTCATGCAGCGGTCATTGCGTGGCGGCCTGAGCGATCTGCGCGCGCGAGGCGTTGAAGCTCTTGTCGAAGCCGGTCGAAACGTCGATTTTTTTAGTCAGGATGCCTTCAGCCAGATAGGTGTCCGCAGTGTTCTGCAGTCCCTGAACAATCTGATCATCAATCGGCGTGCGCTGCATTTTCGTCGCCTTGGCCACCGCCAGATGCACCGCCAGCGGCAGGCCGGTGACCTTCGACTGAGCGGCCGCGTATTCCTCGGGGTGGGCGTTGGACCAGTTGAAGGCGCGCTCCACGCGGGCGACGAAATCATCCAGTTGGGCACGTTTGCCTTCAATGGCCTTGCTGGTGGCGGCGAGGTAGAGGTGATTGCTCAGCAACTCGCTGCCACTGACCAGCACACGAGCGTCGCTTCGCGCGATGGAAATCGTTGTGTAAGGGTCCCAGGTCGCCCAGGCATCGGCATCTCCGCTGTCCAGCAACAGACGCGATTCGCTGGGCAGCAGGTTGATGAAGGTGACGTCACTGGTTTTCAGCCCGGCTTCATGCAGGGCGCGGATCGCCAGATAGTGGCCGATGGAGCCGCGCCCGGTGACGATGCGCTTGCCCTTGAGGTCGGCAACGGTCTTGATAGGCGAGTCCTTCGAAACCAGAACCGCCGTGGTGAAGCGGCCCTGCGCATGGGTAATACTGACCACTTTCAAGGGCGCACCCGCGCCCAGCGCGAACACATAGGGCGCATCACCCAGCGCGCCGATATCCACCGCGCCAGCGTTCAGTGCCTCTCCCAGAGGGGCCGCCGAGGGGAACTCGGAAAACTGGATCTCGTAAGGCACGTCCTTGAGTTCGCCGGAGACCTGCAACAGTATTTTCAGCAGCGACTTCTGATTGGCGACCAACAGCGGAGCCTGCTCGGCAGCCACCACCTGCTGGCCTGCCAGCACACTGAGCAACGCGCCCAGCAGCAGGCTTTTGAGCGGTAGAGGTGATTTGAAAAAAGGCAGCATTGAGGTGTTTCTCCATTGAGTTGATCGGTTGGCCAGACACTTATCGTTCCTCACGCTCAAATCACGTAAAACCCGTGCGTTCCGTCCCGGCCCAATTGCTCCACCAGGCCAAACTCCCAGTCCAGGTAGGCCTGCATGGCTTCGCGCGGCGCATCGGTGCCTTCGTAGGGTCGGCGATAGCGGTCGATACGTGGCGAGGCCAATCGGCTTTCACCATGCTCCAATGGCTGGCCAGCCTTGATCCAGCTGGCGGTGCCGCCTTCAAGCAAAAACACCGGCTTGTCGGTCAGCGCTTCGACGTCGGCCACGGCAAAGCGCGCCAGCCGGCTGCTGCCACAGGTCAATACGTAGCGGTCGGCGGCAGGTATCTTTTCCAGCGCCTGCTTGAGGTCGGCGCGCAAGGTCCACCAGGCACCGGGAATGTGCTGTTTGACGTAATTGGCGCTGGCGGTGAAATCCAGCACTGCCACTTCCACCTGTGTCTGCCATTGAGCAAGCGTCTCGACGCTGATCGCCTCGACTTGCGGTGGCGCAGGAAACGGCGCATCCCAGTCACCCGGTTCGCTGAAGTCTGCTGCATGCAGGTCATCGAGCACCGAAACGTCCCAGCCCAGTTGCGCCAGCCAGGAAGCCGACATGTTGGCGCGCACGCCGTCATCGTCCACCAGTACGATTCGTGCGCCGCGTACGCTGGCGAAGTGATCGGTTTCCTGCACCAGCTGCCCGCCCGGTGTGGAGCGCGCACCGGGCAGATGGCCTTTGGCAAACTCTTCCGGTGTGCGCACATCGAACAGGTAAGTGGTACGCGAAGCCTCGGCTTGCCAGCGTTGCAGGTCCGCGCGGCTGGCGCGTTTGACCTTGGCGCGATCAGCCACCTTGCGCGCATCGGCACTGGCGGTTTCGCGGGTTTGCTCATTGACCGCTGCAAAACGCCGGTTCTGACCATGGTCCAGTGTCTGGCCGGCCAGCAGCCAGCCAATCGTGCCATTGCGCAGCGCATTGATCTGATTGGGCAGGCCCGCATTGACCAGTGACTGAGTGCCGATGATGCTGCGCGTGCGACCGGCGCAATTGACGATGATTCGCGTGTTCGGATCCGGTGCCAGCTCCCGAGCCCGCAGCACCAGTTCCGCGCCCGGTACGCTGATGCCACCGGGGATGCTCATGGTCTGGTATTCGTCATAGCGCCGGGCATCCAGCACTACCACGTCGGCGTCGCTGTCGAGCAGGGCCTTGACCTCTTCAGCCGCCAGAGACGGGGTCGCGCGATGGTGTTCCACCAGTTCGCCAAACGCCTTGCTCGGCACATTCACATCGATGAACAACTCGCCGCCAGCCTCACGCCAGCCTTGCAGTCCGCCCTCGAGCAGTCTCACATCGCTGTAGCCCAGCGCCTGTAAACGTTGCAGTGCAACCTGCGCCAGGCCCTCGCCATCGTCGTACAGGGTTATGGCTGTGTCGCGTCGCGGGATGCGCGGGAACACCTCCAGCTCCAGCTTCGACAACGGGATGTTCACCGCAAACAGAGGATGGGCCTGGGCAAAGGGTGCCTCTTCGCGGACGTCTACCAAGGCCAGTTCCTGGCGGTCCAGCAAGGCCTGACGAACGTCGGCGAATGATCGGGTGGCAGATGTGGTCATCGGGCGGGGCTCCCTTTTGGCTGATCCTGAGTGGCGTGGGTGACGGCTGCGGCATTCGAATAGCCGGAGATGAACAGTTTTTCTGTGCCGTCCAGGTCGTAGACCGCACGCTTCACCGTGCCGATATCGGCACCGTAAACGTGGATGCTGATCGACACTTGATCGTTGAAAGCATTGCTGACCTGATGCACATCGTTGCTTTTCGGTGACAGCGCTTCGACCTGGCCGGGTTGCAGGCGAATCGCCGGGCCGCTGGTTTCCAGGCGTCCTTGCGCGTTGCGGGTATAGCCCTGTGAATGCTCGGCACCGCGCAGCATGCCGATCAGACCCCAGACGCGATGGTCATGAATCGGCGTGCGTTGCCCCGGTCCCCAGACAAAACTGACCACTGAAAAGCGCTGCTGCGGGTCGGCATACAGCAGAAATTGCTGATAGCGGTCGGGGTCGGGTACGGCAAATTCTTCTGCCAGCCAGTCATCGTGGCTGACCAGTTGCGCCAGCAGCTTGCCGCCGCGACGCAACAGATCGCCTTCGTGCGGCTCGCTGCCAATCAGCTCGCCCAGCGCATCGATAAAGGCCCCGAGTCGTTCCGGGTGTCGGTTCTGAGTCATGTCCATTTCCAGATCAGGGTCAGGGAATGGTTTGATATAAGCATAATATGGATATTTAATATGCTATTTTTTAATGATTAGGTTATAACGAAAACGTCTTTTACTTCCGCGCTGCAATGCGTGAAATCTAGCGTCGGTCTGTTGGACGGGCTATGAATGGACGTCTGCCGGGACTATTCTTTTTGCCTGTGTTTCTTCTCTTCTTTATGTGCGGTCCGAATGAAAATTGATGATATCGATGCGTTCGTTGCAGTCATCCGCTGTCAGTCGATCAGCCATGCCGCTGAATCGCTGGATCTAACCCAGCCGGCGATTACTCGCCGGGTGCAGAATTTCGAGCAGGCCCTTGGGGTCGAGCTGTTTGACCGTAATACCAAGCCGCTCAAGCCAACGCCGATGGGCATCCAGGTGTACCAGAAGTGCCTGGCCATCCTGCGCGAGATGGATGCGTTGCGCGAGCTGGTGGCCAGCGACACGCCGCCCAGTGGCCTGCTGCGTCTGGGCGTGCCGCAAACCATCGGTGACGTGGTGCTGCTCGATGCGCTCAAGCAGCTACGCGGAGAATTCCCGGATCTGCGCGCCCAGGTCAGCACCGGCTGGGGCAGCCACCTGATCGGCAAGATCGAAAACGGTGAGCTGGATGCCGCGGCAGCGCTGTTCCCGGCAGGCAAGATATTCCCGGACAACATCGTCGGTCAGTCCATCGGCAAGATGGAACTGGTGGTGGTCTGCGCCAAGGGGCTGGTGCCGAAAAAGCCCGGAAAGCTGGCGGATTGCTACGAGCAGGGCTGGGTACTCAACCCCGACGGCTGCGGTTTTCGCGCAGGCTTGCAGCGTACGCTGACCGACCAAGGGCTGAGCATGAAGGTCAATCTGGAAACCTTTGGCACCGAGCTGCAACTGGGGCTGGTAGCCGATGGCATGGGGTTGGGTCTGGTGCCAAGGCCGTTGCTGGAGCGCAGCGCTCATCGCGAGCAACTGGTGGTGCTGCCGCTCAAGGACTTCAAACCGGTGATGGACCTGTGGCTGTTCTACCCACGTTTTCTGGGCAATCTGCAAGCACCGGTCGAGGCTTTTGGCGCGCTGGTGGCTCGCTCCCTCAAGCCGGTTTCAGCAGCCGCCTGAAAACGCTATTGCGGGCGGGAAGTCTTCAGTCAGAAGCCTGGCCCGCCCGCATGGCGTTGAATCAGGCGACTTGTTCGCGAGCCTGCTGTTCACGCTGAGCCACCAGTGCGCGGGTCAGCGGGATCAGCTTTTTGCCATAATCGATAGCATCTTCCAGCGGGTCGAAGCCGCGAATCAGAAAGGTGGTAATCCCCAGGTCGTAATAGTCCAGCAGCGCTTCGGCGACCTGTTCCGGGGTGCCGACCAGCGACGTGGAATTGCCCTGCGCGCCGAGCAGGCCAGCGATGCCCGTCCACAAGCGTTTGTCCAGACGTGAGCCTTGCGCCGCTGCGGCCAGCAGGCGACGCGACCCTTCGTTGGGTGGTTCGCGACGGACAAAGCCGCTGCGGTCTGCCAATGCCTTGGCTTTTTCCAGAATGCTGTCGGCGCGTGCCCAGGCTTGTTCTTCGGTGTCGGCCAGAATCGGGCGCAGCGACAGGCTGAAACGAATGGTCCGGCCATGTTTGGCGGCTTCGGCGCGCACCTGTTTCACCACATCGCGCACCTGCTCGTACGTCTCGCCCCACAAGGCATAGACGTCGGCGTGTTTGCCGGCCACCGCAATCGCTGCTGCCGAGGAACCGCCAAAGTACAGCGGGATGTGTGGCTGCTGCGGGGACTTGACCAGCGAGTGCGCGCCCTCGAACTGGTAGTAGGTGCCCTGATGATCGAACGGCTTGTCGCTGGTCCATTCCTGACGCACCACACTGAGGTATTCATCGCTGCGTGCGTAGCGCTCGTCCTTGCCGATGTGGCTGCCGTCGGCACGCAGTTCCTTGTCGTCGCCGCCGGTAATGATATGCACCGCAGTGCGCCCGCCATTGAACACGTCCAGCGTCGCAAATTGCCGGGCTGCCACGGTGGGGGAGATGAAACCGGGACGATGTGCGACAAGAAACTTCAATGTGCTGGTCACGCTGGCGGCATGCGCGGCCACCAGTGTGCTGTCCGGGCTGTTGGAGTGGTACGCAATCAGCGCACGATCAAAACCTGCGTCTTCATGAGCCTTGGCCACTGTCTTCACGTAGTCGGGCTGGATGGTCGCGCCGCTGCGCGGGTGGATTTCAGAACCGGGTTGCGTGGCGATATAGCCAATGAATTCGATGCTCATGAAAACTCCTGCCAATGGTTGAGGTCCGTTCGACCTTGTCGAGAAGCACCATAAAGGCAAGCAGAGGAGGCTGTGAAATTCGATTTTGGTCTAAGTTAATTATAAAAAATATGCATTATAAGTTTTGTTGGTAATCAAATATTTTAACTATTAGCTTAGAGCTAAATAGAATTTCACTCGGCTTTCTTATGCACTTAGCATGGTGTTCATACTGCGTCGGGTGCGTCATGCCCGATTTGCCCAGAAAGGATGCGCCCATGTCTGACACAACGCTCAACCCCGCCGACCCCGGTTTTCTGCTGGTCAACAAGCCTGAACAGCGTCGCGCCTCTGAACAGCATCGCCAGCGTCGGCAAGTGCCGGCCTCTGTTTTGCGTCTGCTCAGCCCGCTGGCGCTGTTGCTGCTCTGGGAACTGGCCTCACAAACCGGTCTGTTGCCCAGCCGAGTGATCGCCGCACCGTCGCAGATCGGCGGTACGCTATGGTCGATGATTGTTTCAGGCGAACTGGCCGTGCACCTGTGGGTATCGCTGCAGCGCGCATTGCTGGGCTTGAGCATCGGCGTCAGTATTGGTGTGGTCGCTGCATTGATAACCGGGCTTTCCCGGCGCGGCGAAATCGCCCTCGACTCGCCGATGCAAATGCTGCGCACCATTCCGTCGCTGGCACTGGTGCCGCTGTTCATCCTCTGGTTCGGCATTGGTGAATTCACCAAAGTGGCGCTGATCGTGATGGGCACCACCTTTCCGGTGTACCTGAACCTGTTTTCCGGCATCCGCAACATCGACCCGAAACTGATCGAGGCCGCCAACACCTTGGGGCTGAGCCGTCGCGAGCTGATCTGGCACGTGATTCTGCCCGGTTCGCTGCCTTCTTTTTTTGTCGGGCTGCGCTATTCACTGGGTATCTCCTGGCTGGCGCTGGTGTTTGTCGAACAAATCAACACCACCGCGGGAATCGGCTTTCTGGCCAGCGATGCCCGCGACTTCATGCGCACTGATGTAATCGTTATCTGCCTGTTGATCTACAGCGTCCTGGGCCTGGTAATCGACGGCATCATTCGCACGCTGGAGCGCTATGCGCTGGCCTGGCGACCGACCTTCGTGAGGAATTGAGCATGGCGACCCTTGAATTGCGTAACACTTCACCAGTCACGCCCCCGGTTCAGTTGCGTAACGTGGTTCGCCAGTTTGGCCCACAACGGGTGATTGACGGGCTGGACCTGGACATTGCCGCGGGCGAGTTTGTCGCTTTGCTGGGTGCCAGTGGCTCCGGCAAGACCACCTTGTTGCGCACTCTGGCCGGGCTGGACGACATCGACAGTGGCGAGCTGCGTGTGCCGGTGGCACGTGCCGCGGTGTTTCAGGAACCGCGGCTGATGCCGTGGAAAAGCGCCTGGAAAAACGTGGTTCTCGGCCTGCGCATCAACGATGCCAAGGCACGGGCCGAAGCAGCATTGACCGAAGTCGGCCTGGCCCATCGGCTGAATGCCTTTCCGGCCACATTATCCGGTGGCGAGGCGCAGCGTGTAGCGTTGGCGCGCGGCCTGGTCCGTGAGCCGAAACTGCTGTTGCTCGACGAGCCTTTCGCCGCCCTCGATGCCTTGACCCGCATTCGCATGCACCAGTTGATCATCGACCTGTGGCGCAAGCACACCCCGGCGGTGCTGCTGGTAACGCACGATGTCGATGAGGCGATCCTGCTCGCTGACCGGGTCATCGTTCTGGCCGACGGTAAACTCGCCGATGACATCCGCGTCGACCTGCCACGCCAACGTGACAGCGGGCAGGCCGGGTTTCAGGCAATTCGTAGCCGCTTGCTGGGTTTGCTGGGCGTGAAGACGCAGGCTGCCGATACTGCAACGCAGGAGCCAGCCCACGACGTGACGCTCAGCGCATTGCGTCGTTTCGCCAATGCTCGTTGATCCTGCGCAGGGTGCGTATCATGGGCGTCTGAATTTCTGGAGGGGACGTCCATGTCTGCCGAAAAGCCCGAAGTCATCATCACCTATTGCATTCAATGTCAGTGGTTATTGCGCGCCGCCTGGCTCGCCCAGGAGCTGTTGAGCACGTTCAGTGACGACCTGGGCAAGGTCTCGTTGCAGCCGGGCACCGGTGGCGTGTTTCGCATTACCTGCGATGGCGTGCAGCTCTGGGAGCGCAAGGCCGACGGCGGCTTTCCCGAGGCCAAGGTGCTCAAGCAGCGGCTCCGCGACCAGATCGACCCGGCCCGCGACCTGGGCCACAACGACCGTCATACTCCCGCCAGTCCTCAGTAATACAGGGCGATTGTCACGACATCGCCACGCGCGTGTCACATTCGGTTAACCGGCATGCTCCACTCTCTTGGAAACCCTGCCGGAGGTCATGCCATGACCAGTGCTCAGCTCGCCACACCCAGCCGCAAACAACGCGTGCGCACCTTGTGGATTTCCGACGTTCACCTGGGCACGCGCGATTGCCAGGCTGAGCACTTGTCCGCGTTTCTCAAGCGCTATCAGGCTGACAAGGTGTATCTGGTTGGCGATATCATCGACGGCTGGAAGCTGCGCGGCGGCATGTATTGGCCGCAGGCGCATACCAACGTGATCCGTCGGCTGCTGACCATGAGCAAGCGCGGCACCGAAGTCATTTATGTCACAGGCAACCACGACGAATTCCTGCGTCGTTACTCCAAGTTGGTGCTGGGCAACATCCAGCTGGTGGACGAATCCGAGCACGTGACGGCCGATGGTCGTCGTCTTCTGGTCATCCACGGCGACCAGTTCGACGTGATTACCCGTTATCACCGCTGGCTGGCCTTTCTCGGCGATTCGGCCTACGAATTCACCCTGACCCTCAACCGCTGGCTGAACCATTGGCGCGCCAAGTACGGCTATGGCTACTGGTCGCTGTCGGCGTACCTGAAGCACAAGGTCAAGAGTGCGGTGAATTTCATCAGCGATTTCGAGGAAGCCATCGCCCACGAATGCGTGAAGCGCGGACTGGATGGCGTGGTCTGCGGGCACATCCACCATGCGGAAATCCGCCAGGTGGGCGGCGTGGAATACCTCAATTGCGGCGACTGGGTTGAATCCTGTACCGCCCTGATCGAACACCTGGACGGCACAATCGAACTGTTTCGCCTTGCCGACGCACACTTGAAAGCCAGTCAGCCGGTGGTTCAGGAGCCGGTCAGCGAAACGGTGGCCTGATTCAACCAGCCTAAAACGGCACCTTGCCCAACAGCATGTCGCGGTACATGACGAAATCGCCGAGCAGGCTGTAGAACGGATGCCTGAACGTGGCCGGCCGGTTTTTCTCGAAGAAGAAATGCCCGGCCCAGGCGAAGCCGTAACCCGCGACCGGTAACAACCACAACAACCCCCAGCGACCGCTGCCCACACCGAACGCCAGCAGGAAGATCACCAAAGAGGTGCCCACAAAGTGCAGGCGCCGACTGGTACTGCTGCTGTGCTCGGCGAGGTAGAAAGGATAGAACTCGGCAAAGCTTGAGAAACGCTTGATGGTATCCACGGCGCGCACCCTCGTGTTGGTTCTTCTTGTTATACACAAATTTAGCCGACTGTCGTGCCGATGTGGAACGTGGGCACGATGGACGTGACTAGCTTGCTGATGTTTACGACTATCGTGCCAAGGCTCCGCGTTGGCATAAGGCATTACCACGCTGCGTGGGAACGAGAATCTGAGCCGAACCTCAATCCACCTGACATCACAGAACCGCTGTGCAGCGCGGAGCAGTTCTCGACCCGTCAGCAAAAACGCAACAAAACATGGCACAGTTGCCCTGAAAAATGGCACATTGGCGCGCCTTGGTACGCGTGACACATCTTGTAATCATCCGTCCGGGGAACCTGAAAACCTTTTTACGGATGAATACCCATGGCGACCAGCGCTCAGCCTGTGACGGCGAAGGCCTCGACCCCCCCTCAAGCCAGCCCGCTGGTGATGCGCATTATTGGTGCCGTTGCCCTTGCTCACCTGATCAATGACCTGATTCAGGCCATTCTTCCGTCGATCTACCCGATGCTCAAGGCCAGCTACGACTTGAGCTTCACCCAGATCGGCCTCATTACCCTGACGTTTCAGATCACCGCATCGCTGCTGCAGCCGTGGGTCGGCTATTACACTGACCGCCATCCTAACCCGCTGGTACTGCCTGTAGGGTCGATCTGTACGCTGGTCGGCATTGTGATGATGTCGATGGTGGGCAGTTTTCCATTGATTCTGCTGGCTGCCGCATTGATCGGCATCGGTTCTTCGACATTCCACCCGGAAGCTTCGCGTATCGCGCGACTGGCTTCCGGTGGTCGTTATGGGCTCGCGCAGTCGACCTTTCAGGTGGGCGGCAACACCGGCTCCGCGTTCGGGCCATTGCTGGCGGCGGCGATCATCATCCCGTTCGGCCAGGGCAACGTGGCGTGGATCGGCCTGTTCGCATTGTTCTCGCTGGGTTTGCTGTATGCGATAAGCCGCTGGTATCGCGCGCACCTCAACCTGTTCAAGCTCAAGGCAGGCCAGGCGGCCACTCATGGCCTGTCGAGAAAACGCGTGATTGCCTCACTGGCAGTGCTAGCATTTCTGGTGTTTTCCAAGTTCTTCTATATGACCAGCCTGACCAGCTATTTCACCTTCTACCTGATCGAAAAGTTTGACCTGTCAGTCGCCAGCTCGCAGTTGCACTTGTTCCTGTTTCTGGGCGCAGTGGCGGCCGGGACCTTTTTCGGCGGTCCGATCGGCGACCGCATTGGCCGCAAGGCGGTGATCTGGTTTTCGATCCTTGGCGCTGCACCGTTCACCCTGGCCCTGCCTTATGCAGACCTGTTCTGGACCAGCGTGCTCAGCGTGATCATTGGCTTTGTACTGGCGTCGGCTTTTTCCGCCATCGTCGTCTATGCCCAGGAGCTTGTGCCTGGCAACGTGGGCATGATTGCCGGGCTATTCTTCGGCCTGATGTTCGGCTTCGGCGGCATTGGCGCAGCCTTGCTCGGCTATCTGGCTGACAGCCACGGCATTCTGTTCGTCTACACGCTGTGCTCATACCTGCCGCTGCTCGGCATCCTCGCTATTCTTCTACCCCGGACCAAATAATGCTGATAGCAACGCTGATCTTCCTGTTCACCATTACGCTGGTCATCTGGCAGCCCAAAGGCCTGAGCGTAGGCTGGAGTGCGGTACTCGGGGCGGTTCTGGCGTTGCTGACAGGTGTTGTGCACCTCAGCGACATCGCCGTGGTGTGGGGCATCATCTGGAATGCCACGGCGACGTTCATTTCGCTGATCATTATCACGCTGTTGCTGGATGAGGCGGGGTTCTTTGCCTGGGCCGCGCTGCATGTAGCGCGCTGGGGCAAGGGTAAGGGACGTCGTCTGTTCGCCCTGTTCGTGCTGTTCGGTGCGCTGGTATCAGCCTTGTTCGCCAACGACGGTGCCGTGCTGATTCTCACGCCTATCGTCATTGCCATGATGCTGGCGTTGCGCTTCTCCGCTGCGTCGACCCTGGCGTTCGTCATGGCGGCCGGCTTCATTGCCGATACGGCCAGCCTGCCGCTGGTGGTATCGAACCTGGTGAACATCGTTTCGGCGGATTACTTCAAGATCGGTTTCAACCGTTACGCAGCCGTCATGGTGCCGGTGAACCTGGCCAGTGTCGCCGCCACTCTGGCCGTGTTGATGTGGTATTTCCGTCGGGATATTCCCAGCGAGTTCGAGCCCGAACATCTGGACAAGCCCGAAACGGCTATCCATGACCGCGCTACGTTTCTGGCCGGTTGGGCCGTACTGCTGATTTTGTTGGTGGGCTGTTTCGCTCTTGAGCCGCTGGGCATCCCGATCAGTGCGATTTCGTCGGTCTGCGCGTTGCTGCTGCTCGCCATTGCCGCCAAAGGGCATACGATCAAGACGCGCAAGGTGATGAAAGAAGCACCGTGGCACATCGTGGTGTTTTCGCTGGGTATGTATCTGGTGGTTTATGGTCTGCGCAACGCCGGACTCACCGGTTATCTGGCCAGTCTGCTGGACTGGTTTGCCGGCTATGGCATCTGGGGCGCAGCGATGGGCACCGGCGTCATGACGGCGTTTCTGTCTTCGATCATGAACAACATGCCCACCGTGCTCATCGGGCTGCTGTCCATTGATGCAAGCCATGCCAGCGGGGCCATTCAGGAAGCGATGATCTACGCCAACGTGATCGGCAGCGACCTGGGGCCAAAAATTACCCCGATCGGCAGTCTGGCGACGCTGCTCTGGCTGCATGTGCTGGAGCGCAAGGGAATCACCATCAGTTGGGGCTACTACTTCAAGGTCGGCATCGTACTGACCGTGCCGGTGTTGCTGATTACACTGGCTGCGCTGGCACTTCGATTGAGTTGAGCAGGTGGCTGGTGTCGGCCAGATTCGGCCACATGTCCGACACCAGAAACAAGCGCTCGGCTTCTTCCCAGTTGCCCTCGGTATTCTCTTTCAGGCGCACCAGCAATTGCGCCGGAGCCAGCGGGTCGAGTTCGGCCAGCCAGTCGCGCAGTTGCTGATCGCTCCACGCATCGTGGTAAAGCGCTGGTGCCAGCCAGGCATGACGCGGCAGGGGCTGCCAGCGTCCGGGGCTGCTCTGCGCCACAAACGGTTTCCAGTCACGTTGATGCAACCAGCGGCCCTTGAGATGCTGCGGATGAACACCTGCGGGCGATTCGCATGAGCCTGGCCACGGATACAGCAGATAACCGCCCAGCCACAACTGCGCGCTGAAGGCCTCGACACCCAGCGCTGCCAGGGCCGCGCGGCTTTCCGGACGTGCAGACATCGGCAACTGATGCTGGCTCAGGTGGGCAAGCTTGCGGTCCAGCCGATCCTGGCAGCCAGGCCCCAGCCAGCTGGCCGGGTCGCGGCCGTCTCCGTCCTGCGGCCCTAGGTAGAGCTTGATTGCCAGTTCGACGTGATGCACGCCTTCACGATCACGCAGCAGCATGTCCAGTTCGCCCAGCGTCTGGCTGCCGAGCCGGATCGGCAGGTTGGCGGCAATGATCTCCACCCCCGGCGCGTGCTGCACTGCGAACTGCCAGAGCCGTTCGTAATAGCGGCCCAGCCGGCGTGTGGTTGCCAGCGCCAGCCAGTCTTCCAGCGGGCGACTGTCACGGTCGAGTTGCCAGAGAAAGTCTGCCAATCGCTGCGGGTGCTGTACCCAGTCACTGCCCGCCAGCGGATGACGCTGTGGCCACGGCGCGACTTCCAGCATGGGCGGCGCGAGGATCACCCAGGCAAGGTCGCGCACTTCGGAGTGCCGTAGTTGGCGGGGGAGGTCGATCAGGCTTGGGAATAGAGTCATTTGCCGAGGATAGCGTGAGTTGAGGTGCAGGTGAGCTGATTGTGAAGGCGAAAAGATGCTGTGCTATCCAACGGGCCTGGCCAGTCCGAGAAAATCAGGGTCTTCACTACCGGGGCAGGGCGAGAATCGCTTGACGTCGGTTGCCCCCTTGACGTTCAGGTCGATGCGGCCGTTGGCATCTATGAAGATTGTAGTCTCTGGCCATTGCGGATCTATGTTTACGCAACCGCTGATTCCTGCGTTGTCCCACCATTGGAAATACATGAAGAAATCTTTTTTTTGAAATATATGGCCGCTGTCCCCAGTTGCTCCGCCAGGCCTTATGCCACCTCTGCTTATGCGGTGATCGGTAATCCATGTGTAGCTAAGCTCTCCGTCTGCCTTGTCTGAGTAATAGACGCTTACGTAGGGCGTAGCGAAATCCCATAGTGCGAGGATGAGAAAGGTCGCCGCTAACTTCGGCCAGCGGGCTATGGCGTGTATCAGGATTTTTCGTTTCATGCAGTGCCCTCGTTTTCAGTCGCGCTGAAGCATGAGTGCACTCTCACTCCTTTACCCCACCTGCTCTTGGGTATCTGTGGTTCATCTCGTCAGCGATGTAGCGGGTCAGTTCTTCCATCTGGTCCGGGTGATTACAGACTGGCGCTATGGCCGTGTTGGAAGTTGCAGATGAGAACAGTGCTTCAGCCGCTTTGGCTTTCTCCTGCAACCCAGGGTCGTTCACAAGCTGATTCAGCTTCGGTTCGTCCAGTGTGCCGTCCTTGCGAAGGATGCCGAGCCTGGAGAAATCGATGGCTGGGCCAGCGGCATCGCCGAAGTCGTAGCCGCCACCCACATCGGGGCTGCCGGAAATGATCGTTCCGCCGTGGCTGGTCGGGCTGCCCAGGTGGGCCATCGGGCGACCGTTGATGAGGATCGAGGGAAAGCCGGTGACGATCACCGCGCCGCAGCCGCACATATCGCCTACTCTGGCGGCGGACATGCCGTTGATCAGGGTGTCGGAGGAGGCTGTGATAATCGGGGTGCAACCGTGGCCCGGCAACGGGCAGAGGTGCATGTCGCCCTGGCGGCCTGAGGGAATCATGTGTCGTCCTTAGGTGTATTGAAAACGGAAGAAGCTAATGAATATCTTCTGTGGGGTATGTAAGGCAAATCCGGGTTTATTGCGGGAATCTGCTCATTTATTCAAAGCCAATCTGCTGATTGAAGCGCTTCGTGATGAGGCGTTTCGCTTGATCTTTACGTGCCGGTTTGCTGCTACCGGGCCGTTTCGCCCATAATCGCTGTTTTAAGTCGTCTCGAAACCGCAGCAGGAGCCTCATGGAGCAATTTCGCAATATCGGCATCATCGGTCGCCTGGGCAGTGTTCAGGTGCTCGAGACCGTTCGCCGACTCAAGAGATTCCTGCTGGACCGCCACCTGCACGTCATTCTCGAAGAGACAATCGCCGAGGTCCTGCCCGGTCATGGCCTGCAGACTTCATCGCGCAAGATGCTCGGCGAGGTCTGCGACATGGTCATTGTGGTCGGCGGCGACGGCAGCCTGCTGGGCGCAGCGCGGGCGCTGGCCCGGCATAACGTTCCGGTGCTGGGTATCAACCGTGGCAGCCTGGGCTTTCTGACCGACATTCGTCCTGACGAGCTGGAGGTCAAATGTGCCGAAGTGCTCGACGGGCATTACCTGGTTGAAAACCGCTTCCTGCTACAGGCCGAAGTGCGCCGCCACGGTGAGGCCATCGGTCAGGGCGATGCGCTCAACGACGTTGTGCTGCACCCCGGCAAGTCCACACGCATGATCGAGTTCGAGATCTATATAGACGGTCAGTTTGTGTGCAGTCAGAAGGCCGATGGCCTGATCGTCGCCACGCCGACCGGATCGACAGCCTATGCGCTGTCGGCGGGCGGGCCGATCATGCATCCCAAGCTCGACGCCATCGTCATCGTGCCGATGTACCCGCACACCTTGTCCGGGCGGCCCATCGTGGTCGACGGCAACAGCGAGCTGAAAATCGTGGTGTCCAAGGACATGACCATTTATCCGCAAGTGTCCTGCGATGGCCAGAATCACTTTACCTGCGCACCGGGTGACACCATCACGGTCAGCAAGAAACCGCAGAAGCTGCGTCTGATTCACCCGCTGGATCACAATTATTACGAAGTCTGCCGCACCAAGCTCGGCTGGGGCAGCAAGCTCGGCGGCGGGGGCGATTAATGCTCGATCCGGCGCGTGGCTACGATCTGATCGGTGACGTGCACGGGTGCGCCCATACCCTGGAGCACTTGCTGGAGCTTCTCGGCTACCGTCTGCAGGCTGGCGTCTGGCGTCACCCTGAGCGTATTGCAATTTTCCTTGGCGACATCATCGACCGTGGCCCGCGCATTCGCGAGTCGCTGCATATCGTCCGCGATATGGTTCAGGCCGGTCATGCCCTGTGCATCATGGGCAACCATGAGTTCAACGCGCTGGGCTGGATGACGCCAGCCTTGCCGGAAAGCGGTCATGAGTTCGTACGTGAGCACACCCCGCGTCATGCCCGGCTGATCGGCGAAACCCTGGCGCAGTTCGAGCGCTACCCGGATGAATGGAGCGAGTTCGTCAACTGGTTCTATGAGCTGCCGCTGTACATGGACGCCGGTCGTTTCAGGGTGGTGCATGCCTGCTGGGATGCGACTCTGATCGATCCGTTGCGCGGCCTGCATGGCACCGGTTGTATCGACAAGCATTTTGTCCAGGCCTCGGCAGTGCCCGGCAGTTTCGCCAGCAATGTGTTCAACCGTCTGCTGCGCGGCACCGACATGCGTTTGCCGCATGGTCTGACCCTGACCGGCGGTGACGGGCTGACCCGCGAGTTCTTTCGTACCAAGTTCTGGGAAGATGACCCGCAGACCTATGGCGACGTAGTATTTCAGCCCGACGCGCTGCCTGAAGGCGTAGCCAAGACCCCGCTGTCCACGTCGGAAAAAAACGCATTGCTGCGTTACGGTATCAATGAGCCGCTGCTGTTTGTCGGTCATTACTGGCGCAGCGGCGTCCCTGCGCCCATCCGTCCGAACCTGGCCTGTCTGGATTACAGCGCCGTGCTCTACGGCAAGCTGGTCGCCTATCGGCTGGACCAGGAAACACAGATCGACCCGGACAAATTCGTCTGGGTCGACGTGCAGCGTCCCGAGGTTTCAGAATGAGTGCTGTTGCAGTCCTGCGGTTGCCGTTGACCACCAACCTGAGCGGCTTTGTCAGCCTGTTGCAGCGCTTGCGGATTCCCCACAGGGTCAGCGAAGAGGCTGGCGAGCAGGTACTTTGGGTGCCGGATGCGCCGCAACTGGCCGATGAGGTGCGCGACTTGTACACGCGCTTTCCTGAAGGGGACGAGCATTTTCAACTGGCGCAAGACGCCCCAAACGTGACGTACAAGTCGCCGGGCCTGATCGAGCAGCTACGCAACAGCCCGGTAACGGCCCTGGTATTGCTGGTCACCCTGCTGGTGGCGGGCATGACGCTGCTGGGCGACAACCTCGAAGTCATCCGCTGGCTGACCTTTCAGGATTTCCGGATCAGTGGCGAGTACGCGACGTTTCTGCCGTTGTCCGACAGCCTGGCCGCCGGGCAATGGTGGCGGATCGTCTCACCGATGCTGATTCACTTCGGCATCCTGCACCTGGCCATGAACGGCATGTGGTTCTGGGAACTGGGCCGACGTATCGAAATTCGTCAGGGCAGCCTGTCTTTATTGCTGCTCACGCTGCTGTTTTCAGCTGTTTCAAATTACGTGCAATACCTGTTCAGCGGCCCGAGCCTGTTTGGCGGGTTGTCCGGCGTGCTCTATGGCTTGCTCGGTCACTGCTGGATCTTTCAGTTACTGGCGCCCAACCCGGTCTACCGTCTACCACGTGGGGTATTGATCATGATGCTCATCTGGCTGGCGCTATGCCTGTCCGGCCTGGTGAGCATGCTCGGTTTCGGCGAGATCGCCAACGGCGCGCACGTCGGCGGTCTGATCATCGGTTGTGCTACCGGCCTGGTTGGCGGTGCGATTGCGCGCCGCAAGTCGTAAAATTACCCGCTATTTTCTGGAGTGCGCCATGTCGTCTTTTATAGAAATGATCGAAAACATCACCCCGGATATCTACGAGAGCCTGAAGCTGGCTGTGGAAATCGGCAAATGGTCCGACGGCCGCAAGCTTACTCAGGAACAGCGTGAGCTGTCGTTGCAGGCGCTGATCGCCTGGGAAGTGCAGAACCTGCCGGAAGACCAGCGCACGGGCTACATGGGGCCGCAGGAATGCGCCTCGAAATCGGCCCCGGTGCCCAATATCCTATTCAAATCGGATGCTATTCATTGATCGAAATTGGTCGCGGAGCAGTCAACAAAATGTCGGCGCGTCAGGATGATGCGTCATGTGTGCAATACGCTTTTCGCCTGGGCGAGACCGAGATCGCGGTCAACCCGCTGATTGGCAAGACGTTGCGTCTGGAGTTTCTCGGCGCCATTCATTGCAGTCATTGCGGGCGCAAGACCAAGTCCAGCTACAGCCAGGGCTACTGCTACCCGTGCATGCTCAAGCTGGCGCAATGCGACATGTGCATCATGAGCCCGGAAAAATGCCATCACGATCAGGGCACCTGTCGCGATCCGGCATGGGGCGAGCAGTTCTGCATGACCGATCACATCGTTTACCTGGCCAACTCGTCAGGCGTGAAGGTCGGCATTACCCGCTCTACGCAGTTGCCGACCCGCTGGCTGGACCAAGGCGCGAGCCAGGCGTTGCCGATTCTGCGCGTAGCCACCCGTCAGCAGTCAGGCTTTGTCGAAGACTTGCTGCGCAGTCAGGTGGCCGACCGTACCAACTGGCGTGCGCTGCTCAAAGGTGATGCCCAGCCGGTCGATCTCAAGGCCATTCGCCAGGAATTGTTCGACAGTTGCGGCGCGGGCTTGCTGGGATTGCAAGAACGATTCGGTCTGCAAGCCATCCAATTGCTACATGACGCCGAGCCTGTCGAGTTTCGTTACCCGGTCGAGGCGTATCCGACCAAGATTGTCAGCTTCAACCTGGACAAGAACCCGATTGCCGAGGGCACGCTGCTGGGGATCAAGGGCCAATACCTGATTTTCGATACCGGCGTGATCAATATTCGCAAGTACACGGCCTATCAGCTGGCCGTGCATCAGTAGAAGGATTCCAGCATGCGCACCGAACAACCGAAAATGATTTACCTGAAGGACTACCAGGCTCCCGAGTACCTCATCGATGAGACGAACCTGACCTTCGAACTGTTCGACGACCACTCGCTGGTCCACGCCCAACTGGTCATGCGCCGCAACCCCGAGCGCGGCGCAGGCCTGCCGCCGCTGGTGCTGGACGGTCAGCATCTGGAACTGATCTCGGTCAAGCTGAGTGACGTGGAGCTGAGCGCTACGGATTATCAGCTGACAGAAGATCACCTGACGCTGCATCCGCAAGCCGAAAGCTTCACGGTCGACAGTACCGTGCGCATCCATCCGGAATCCAACACCGCACTGGAAGGCCTGTACAAGTCCAGCGGCATGTTCTGCACCCAGTGCGAGGCCGAAGGCTTCCGCAAGATCACCTATTACCTCGACCGCCCCGACGTGATGAGCAAGTTCACCACCACGCTCAGCGCCGACAAGCAGAATTTCCCTATTCTGCTCTCCAACGGCAATCCGATTGCCAGCGGCGAAGAGGAGGGCGGACGGCACTGGGCTTCGTGGGAAGACCCGTTCATGAAGCCTGCTTACCTGTTCGCGCTGGTAGCCGGTGATCTGTGGTGCATCGAAGACACCTTTACCACCATGAGCCAGCGGGAAGTGACCCTGCGCATCTATGTCGAGCCAGAAAACGTCGACAAGTGCCAGCACGCCATGACCAGCCTGAAGAAATCCATGCGCTGGGATGAAGAAACCTACGGTCGTGAGTATGACCTGGACATCTTCATGATTGTCGCGGTCAACGACTTCAACATGGGCGCGATGGAGAACAAGGGCCTCAACATCTTCAACTCCAGTGCCGTGCTGGCGCGTGCCGAGACTGCGACCGATGCCGCGCATCAGCGGGTCGAAGCGATCGTTGCCCACGAATACTTCCACAACTGGTCGGGCAACCGCGTGACCTGCCGTGACTGGTTCCAGCTGTCGCTCAAGGAAGGCTTCACGGTGTACCGCGACGCCGGTTTCTCGGCGGACATGAACTCGGCCACGGTCAAGCGTATTCAGGACGTTGCTTACCTGCGAACTCACCAGTTTGCCGAAGACGCAGGCCCGATGGCCCACGCAGTGCGCCCGGACAGCTTCATCGAAATCTCCAATTTCTACACCCTGACCGTTTACGAAAAGGGTTCGGAAGTGGTTGGCATGCTCCACACCCTGCTGGGCGCCGAAGGCTTCCGCAAGGGCAGTGATCTGTATTTTGAACGCCATGACGGCCAGGCCGTGACCTGCGACGATTTCATCAAGGCCATGGAAGACGCCAACGGCGTCGACCTGACCCAATTCAAGCGCTGGTACAGCCAGGCGGGTACGCCGCGTCTGGCGGTCAGCGAGTCGTATGACGCTGCTGCGAAAACCTACAGCCTGACTTTCCGCCAGAGCTGCCCAGGTACGCCAGGCCAGCCTGGCGATCAGAAACAGCCGTTTGTGATTCCGGTCGAACTGGGGCTGCTGGACAGCAAAGGCGGCGAAATTGCCCTGCGTCTGGCGGACGAAACCGCAGCTGCCGGCACCACGCGAGTGCTCTCGGTCACCGAGTCCGAGCAGACTTTCACCTTCGTTGACGTTGCCGAAAAGCCACTGCCGTCACTGCTGCGCGGTTTCTCTGCGCCGGTCAAGCTGAGCTTTCCGTATGACCGCGATCAACTGATGTTCCTGATGCAGCACGACAGCGACGGTTTCAACCGTTGGGATGCCGGTCAGCAACTGTCGGTCCAGGTATTGCAGGAACTGATCGGTCAGCACCAGCAAGGTCAGCCACTGGTCATGGATCAACGTCTGATCACTGCGCTGGGCACCGTGCTGGCGGATGAGCGTCTGGATCAGGCGATGGTCGCAGAAATGCTTTCGTTGCCGGGCGAAGCTTATCTGGCCGAGATCAGCGAAGTGGCGGATGTCGATGCCATTCACGCCGCTCGCGAATTTGCCCGTCAGCAACTGGCCGACGGCCTGTTTGACAGTCTGCTGACGCGCTACAAGGCCAACCGCGAGGTGTCCAGAGCCACGCCATACGTCGCCGAGTCCACGCATTTCGCCCGTCGCGCGCTGCAGAACATTGCGCTGTCGTACCTGATGCTTAGCGGCAAACCTGAAGTACTGGCGGCGACCATCGACCAGTTCGATACCAGTGACAACATGACCGAGCGCCTGACTGCGCTGGCGGTGCTGGTCAATTCGCCGTTTACGGCCGAGCGCGACAAAGCGCTCGCCGTGTTCGCCGAGAACTTCAAGAGCAACGCGCTGGTCATGGATCAATGGTTCAGCGTCCAGGCGGCCAGCACCCAGCCGGGCGGCCTGCAACGCGTGCAGGAGCTGATGAAGCATCCTGCATTCAGCATCAAGAACCCGAACAAGGTGCGTGCCCTGATCGGTGCATTCGCCGGGCAGAACCTGGTCAACTTCCACGCGGCTGATGGCTCCGGCTACCGCTTCCTGGCGGATCTGGTGATCGAACTGAACGCCCTGAACCCGCAGATCGCTTCTCGCCAATTGGCTCCGCTGACACGCTGGCGCAAATACGACAGCGCCCGTCAGGCGCTGATGAAAGCCGAGCTGGAGCGCATCCTCGCCTCCGGCAAACTGTCGGCGGACGTGTATGAAGTGGTGAGCAAAAGCCTGGCTGAATAAGGGTTGCCCAGTGCCTGACAGGCACTTGTGAGANTGTCCGCTGATGCGGACAGCGCTTTTTTTTGGAGTGTGCGTCGCCGTGCGGTGTTTTGACTATCGTGCCAATGCTCCGCGTGGGAACGAGAATTTTTGGTGTCCATAAAAATCTCACATGTGATGCGTATCTATCTTCAAAAACATCTGATACGTTGCTTACCTGATTCACGGCCAGCAGCAAGGGGGAAGCGCCAATGCCTCGTAAAACCCAGGGCGACAACGCAGCGGTCCCGGCCAAGGTTTCCAAGAGCTCCACTGATTACATGCGTGAAATGCGTCTGCGACTCAAAGAGGCGGGGCTGGTCAAGCGGGAATTCTGGATCCGGCCCGAGAACGTCGATGCCCTGCGTGGCATTGAAAAAGCCTTAAGACAGCCCTTTTTGGGCGACAGAATAAAACTGGAGGATTTCATGACCGAGAATACCCACTGGACCATCAGCTCTTTGCAGAAGGCGCTTTGCGAACTGGAGCTGGTGACGAATGGAAAGATCGAGCTCGATGTAACCGAGGGTGATGCCTCGGGCATCAGGCTGACCATGGCCGAGTATGGCGATCTGCCGATTTACATCGCGGTGGAAGGCGAGCAGATTCTGGCCGACGCGACCTTGATCGAAGTGAACAAGATCAAGAACGTGCAGGCGTTCAACGACGTCGTTCTGCGCAGCCGCGATCTGTTTCCGCTGTCATCGGTCGGTATCGAAAAGCTCGGTGACGGTCAGGAAGTCTACTGCCTGTTTGGCGCTTTAAGCGCAGCATCGTCGCTCACCGTAATCGTGCAGGAAATCCTTACCCTCGCGGACAACGTGATCCGTGCGGCCGACGCTTTTGAAGATCATTTCATCTACTGAACAGTGCTGTCAGGCGGAGAATATTCATGACTACGAGTATCTGGAAAAAACTGGTGACCGCCGTTCGTGGTGGCGCTTCCGAAGTGGGCGAGTCGATTGCCGATGCCAATGCCATCCGCATTCTGGATCAGGAAATTCGTGACGCCGAGAACGCGCTGGTCAAGGCCCGCGACGGGCTGATCACCATCAAGGCCAAGCACAAACTCTCGGCACAGCGTCTTGAAGAGCACGCCACCAGCATCGCCAACTGGGAAGGCCGCGCCATGCAGGCTCTGAACAAGGGTGAAGAAGCGCTGGCTGTAGAGTGCGCGAACAAGATCGCCGAGATCGAGGCCCTGCGTGATCAGGAGCAGGAACTGGCCGATCAGTTCAACAAGCAGGTCAGCCTGCTGCAAGAGCAGGTGGTCAAGGCCGAATCGCGAATCAAGAGCCTCAAGCAACAGGTCGAGATGGCCAAGGCCCGTGAAACCGTGCAAAAAGCTCGCGTTGCAACGGCCACTGCAACCGGTGGTGCCAGTGGCGCAGTCGAAACCGCAGTAGGGTCGCTGGCGCGTCTCAAGCAACGTCAGGATGAACAGGACGCCAAGCTCGAAGCGGCCGAAGAACTGGCCAGCCAGTCCAGCGGCAGTGACCTGGAGCGTCGTCTGCAGGATGCCGGTATTGGTGCCAAAAGTGGCGGTGCGCAAGATGTACTGGCGCGTCTGAAAGCCAAAAACCAGACGCCGGCTCAGTAAGTGACGCAACAGGGCAGGCGAGGATGTTGAATGGAGTTTTCCAAACGACTCAAGGTCATCCTCGCCCTGTCGGCAGTTATGATTGCGGTGCAAGTGCTGAACTCGATCACCGGCAACGGCCTGATTCATTTCGGTATCATTCCGCGCAGCGCGACCGGGTTGCGCGGCATTGTGTTTGCGCCTTTTCTGCACGGTTCGATTCAGCACTTGCTCAGCAACCTGCTGCCGTTCATTGTGCTGAGCTGGCTGGTCGCAACTGAGGGTGTCAGGCGTTATGCGTGGGTCGCCGGGCTGGTCTGTCTGCTGGGCGGGCTGCTGGTCTGGAGCTTCGGTCGCAGCAATATCCATGTCGGTGCGAGCGGGCTGATTTTTGGTTTGTGGGCTTACCTGCTCGCGCGGGCATGGTATCAGCGCAGTATCGCCAGCGTGCTGGTCGCGCTGTTGGTACTGGCCGGTTACAGCGGACTGGTTTTCGGCTTTGTCCCGGTAGCTGGCGTATCGTTTGAATCACATATTGCCGGCGCACTGGCGGGTATTTGTGTAGCGTGGCTGATGCATTCCAGAGCGTTGCTGGCGCAGCAGTGAGCCAGTCTCGTGAACAGGGTGTGTTTATTCCGGTTAAAGACATGTCCATACCGGCTCCAGTCGACTTCAAGGGAATTGCACTATGAGTTGGTTCAAACGTGCTATGGGGCTGGAAGCACCCAAGGCATCAGGTCGTGACGGCGTGCAACCCGTCAGCACGGTCAGTCCGTTAGGGTTGGCGTCCGGTCGCATGTTGTGCCTGGACAGCTCGTTGAAGCTGTTGCTCGACGAGCATTCGCAAGTGGTTGTCCCAGACGATGAAAAGGTCTGGGCCGTGGGGCGCGTAGATCTGGGCCAGTCGATGGCGTTGCATCGCTTCTACCTGGATAACGAGGACTACTTCCTGCAGGTGGTCAGCAACGGCCCCAATCCGGAAGACGTGCAGGACATCATTCTGTTCGGTTACTACAGCGCCGAGCCGATCACCAGCAAGGATGAGTTGCTGCGCCTGACCGGTCCGTCGTCGAAGATCGGCCTGCCTACCTACGAACACGATGGCGAGGTATTCGAACGGCAATGGGGCACGTCGCCCGGCCAGACCGAGCTGACGCCGCTGGATGAGGATATTGTCAGCCCTGATGCTGCGTATCGCGTCAAACACCTGAGCATGCTGTATGCCCGCGAAACGGGGCTGATCAACCGCCGTGAGTTTCTGCTGTTTTCCGTCGAGGAAGACGAAGAGGGCAGCATTACCCTCACCACGGCCGTTGGCATAACGCTGCAATCCACTGATATCAACGTTCTTTGACAAGGAAATCTTCATGATCGACGCGCTGCGTATGTCGCTCAATGCCCCTGCCGTGATCGGCTTCATCATGTACATTCTGGTGGCGGCCATTCTGTTCGCCCTTTTCCAGTTCATCTACAGCAGGATCACGCCGCACAAGGAGTTTGCGCTGATTCGCGAGAACAACAGTGCTGCCGCATTGGCGTTGGGTGGTTCGCTGATCGGTTTCGCACTGCCAGCCAGCAACATCATCAGCTACAGCATCAGCATTCTGGATGTGATCGTCTGGGTAGTGATCGCAGCTGTTGTGCAACTGCTGGCGTTCGGTGTTACCAGCCTGGTGCTCAAGGGCCTGTCGACACGTATTGCCAAGGGCGAAATGGCTGCCGCCATTTACTCGGCCAGCGTCGCAATCAGCGTCGGTCTTCTCAACGCAGCCTGCATGACCCCTTCGGTCTGACGGCAGCCTTGGACAAGGAGACTCACGATGAGACGCAGTTCAGTAAAGCTGGTACTTGCCAGCACGCTTCCGCTGGCCCTCGCCGGGTGTGGCCCGTCGGAAGACAAGGATACTTTCAACGCGCAGGCCAACTTCAGTTCGGTGCAGGAATGCGTTGATGCCAAGGTACCGGTAAATGTCTGTTCGGATGCCTACATGCAGGCGCTGTCCGACCATCGCCGCATAGCGCCGACCTATGATGACAAGGCGTCTTGCGACGCGGACTTTGTACCGGATTATTGCCAGGTCACTTCGGATGGCAAGTACATGCCGAAACTCGGCGGCTTTGAGCTGGGTTTTTCCGGGCGTGTTCCCAAAGAGGCGCTGGACCGGGCCAATCAGGAAGTCGCCCAGTCCGCTCCCGCAGGCATGAGCGGCACCACCGGGCTGATGGCTGGTCTGCTGATCGGCAATCTGCTCAGCAATGGCTTCGGCAACAATCGCTATTACTCGCAACCTATCTACCAGACGCGCGATGACCGCGGCGGTTACTACAGCTCGTCCTTGCCAAGTCAGATTGATCGCGGCAAGACCTTCGGCCGTTCGACCCAGGCGCAATCCAGTTCCGATCGCAGCTATGGCAAGAGCACGCTGGGGCGCAACCTGGGCAGTTCGGGCTCCGGCTCGTCCTCGGTGTCGTCGACCATCTCGCGCGGCGGCTTCGGCAGCCAGGCCTCGGCACGCAGTGGCTGGGGCGGCAAGAGCAGCGTTGGCAGCAGCAGTTTCGGAGGCTGACGGTCCGGGCCATGAAAAAGATCAGTATCGAGGAACGCCCGGACTGGCGCGCCACGGCGGAACGTGAAGGGTTCAACTTTCACACCATCGACGGCGAGCGCTATTGGGATGAGCGCGGGTATTATCTGTTCACCGAGCAGCAGATTACCCGCGACCTTGAAGTGCCTACCCAGGAGCTTCACCAGATGTGTCTGGACGCAGTCGCGCGGGTGGTGGACAGCGAAGAGTTGTTGCACCGGCTGGCGATTCCGGACGCGTTCTTTGATGTGATCCGCACGTCATGGAAGCAGGGGCATCCGCACCTTTACGGGCGCTTCGACTTTGCCTACGACGGCACGGGCCCGGCAAAGATGTACGAAATCAATGCCGATACGCCCACCAGTCTGATGGAAGCCGGTGCGTTTCAGTTGCTCTGGCTGGATGAGCAGATGGCGCGCGGCGTTCTGCCTGCGCATGCCAGCCAGTTCAATTCGATTGCCGAGGATCTTGTTCGGGCGTTTGCCGAGTTTCCGGGGGCGAGCCCGTTCTACTTTTCGGCGATGTCCGGCTCTGTCGAGGACCGTGGTACTACCGATTTTCTGCGGCGCATGGCTGCGCACGTGTGCATTGATGCTCGGCATATCGATATCGAGGACATAGGGCTCAGTGCCGAGGGCCGCTTTGTCGACCTGGACGGACGCTGGATCGAGCGGCTGTTCAAGCTTCACGCCTGGGAACATATCTTTCACGAGGAGTTTGGCCAGCACGTTCCAGCCAGTGGCACTCAGTTCGTTGAACCTGCCTGGAAGTCGATTCTCAGCAACAAGGGAATTCTGCCGTTGTTGTGGCAGTTCAATGAAGGCCATCCGAACCTGCTGCCTTCGCGTGTCGATCAGGACCCGAGCAGACCGGTTCCCAAAGGCTGGGTGCGCAAACCTTACTTTTCCCGCGAAGGTGCCAACATCGAAATGCGCACGCCTGGCGATCAGGTGATTTCAGTTGATGGGCCTTACACTGATGCGCCTTATATTTTGCAGGCGTACTCGCCGCTGCCGCGATTTGGTGAAAGCTACACGCTGATTGGCTCGTGGGTCATCGGCGACCTTGCCTCCGGAATCGGCATTCGTGAAGACGACAGTCTGATCACCAAAGACACCAGCCGGTTCCTGCCCCACGTCGTTATCGACTGAACGCTGCTTACCCTCAATAAGTGTTACTTGTCCAATACACGTAACACTCTCGCTGTTACCGAACGTTTATAGAGCCCGCAATGACCGGCATCAATCGGTGACTAGTCTGATGTTATGTCTGACAATCAAACAGACTGTGCTCGTGTTTTTAATGCTGCCCATACAGAAGGTCCATTAATTAACTGATCTGTACCGGCTCTGTAGAGTGATCTGTATGTTTGCGCTTATTGGCATTTGCGTTGCATTACCGTGAGCGACTCTGAGTGCCCGTTTCATTGGCACATAGTGTGCGGTATCGCACGTGCAAGAAGTCTCCTACAGGCACTTGCCTGACCGACACAGTGTTCGTGAGATCAATAATAACAGTGGCTGTTTTATCCGTTTAAAAGTTTGATGGTCGAACAGTCAATCTATACGCCTCTCACAACACTCCGTTTACATCGTAAACACTATCGGCCTGAACGTCAGACACTGGTTACGGACAGGCCACGCAAGGAGAGCCAACATGCTCATGAAACAACTGCCGGGGTTCGCGCTGGCGATGCTGCTCGCGCTCAACACCAGTCTGGCAGCTGGCGCTACGCTGCTCGGAAGCCGCCTGACACCGCTGGGAGGCGAGGTGTCGGGTAACGCAGCAGGGACCATCCCGCCCTGGCGTGGCGGAATCACCCGGCCTCCGCCCGGATACAAGGGCTCAGGCACACGGCATGTCGACCCGTATGCTGCAGACAAGCCCCTGTTCACTATTACCCACGCCAATATGCAGCACTATCGCAGCTACCTGACACCTGGGCAGGTGGCGATGTTCGAAACCTGGCCTGATAGTTATCAGATGCCGATATACACCACCCGACGTTCCGGGTCGGCACCGCAATGGGTATACGACAACACACGCCATAATGCGCAAAACGCCCGGTTGATCGGTGGCGGTAACGGTTTTGTCGATGCCTATGGCGGCATTCCATTTCCTGTTCCGGAAAAGGGCATTCAGGCCGTGTGGAATCACATTGCCCGCTATCGCGGTCATTACGTGGTACGGGGGACTTCGGAGGTCGCCATACAGCGTGACGGCAGTTTCAAATTGAACACCTCGCGTCAGAAAGTGCTGTTCCGCTTTTATGACCCTGCGGGCAGTTTTGCCAGTCTGGACAATGTGCTGTTTTATTACCTGTCGTTTATCCAGTGCCCGACACGTATGGCCGGTTCTGCCGTGCTGGTCCATGAAACACTTGATCAGGTGCAGGAGCCTCGACAGGCGTGGGCTTACAGTGCTGCGCAGCGTCGGGTAAGACGGGCGCCGAGTCTGGCTTACGACATGCCGATCCCGGCCTCCGAGGGGTTGCGCACCGCAGATGACACCGACATGTTCAACGGTTCACCGGACCGTTACGAGTGGACGTTGCTGGGCAAACGCGAAATCTATATCCCTTACAACAACTACCGGATATCCAGTCCTGATATTAGCTATCGACAGTTATTGCAGGTCGGCCACCTCAACCCGGCTTATACACGCCATGAGTTGCATCGTGTATGGGTGGTGGAGGGCAGGCTCAAACCTACCGCGCGGCATGTCTACTCTCGGCGCACGCTGTACCTGGATGAAGACAGCTGGCAGGCCGCAGTTGTCGATCAATATGACGGCAGAGGGCAATTGTGGCGGGTCTCCATGGCCTACCTGAAAAACTATTACGAGCTACCGACCACCTGGTCTGCACTGGACGTTTTCCATGACTTGCAGGCGCGGCGTTATCACGTACAGAACCTGGACAATCAGGAACCCGGCACCAGCGATTTTTCCCAGCCTGTGCCCAGTGTAAATGCCTTCAAACCCGCCGCATTGCGTCGTCGGGGTATTCACTGACGAGCGTCTGGCGAAACTGGGCAATCAACCATCGTGATGATCCATCAATCACATTCGTGCGCTTAACAAAAGATAACGACATGTTGATTGTCAGGCATTTGCAAAACTGCCTAGGATGAACGGTCTTCCACACAGGTAAAGCCGGACGGCTGTGGACGTCCGGGTCAATACGAGCCGGTTGATACACGCAGTCGATAACAGCTACCTGATAATAATAAGAGCGGAGAAGTCCATGCGTGATCCTGTCCATCGACGCATCCGGTTATGCGCGGGTCTTTCCCTGGCGATTTTTACTTCATGTTCCTTTGCGGTATCTGCAATGGCCGACTCTGCATCGACTTCAGCTGCTGCTGCGGGCAAGGCTGTTTACGCTGTCGAATCGGCCAGAGCCTCACGCGGTTTGTTGCTGGATGTCGCCCATGCTGGCGCGCGTCTGGTCGTGGTGGGTGATCATGGGCATATCCTGTTCTCCGATGATCAAGGCAAGACCTGGAGCCAGGCTCGCGTGCCGACCCGCCAGCTGTTGACGGCTGTGTTTTTCGTGGATGAACAGCATGGCTGGGCCGTGGGGCATGACGCCCAGATACTGGCCAGTAACGATGGTGGCAAGAGCTGGAGCAAGCAGTTCGAGGACTTGAAGCGCGAGGCACCGCTGCTGGACGTCTGGTTCAAGGACCTCGACACCGGTTTTGCCGTGGGCGCTTACGGTGCGCTGTTGAGCACCGTTGATGGCGGTCAGCATTGGGAGGATGTCAGCGAGCGGCTGGACAACGAAGATCAGTATCACCTGAACAGCATTGCTCAGGTGAAAGACGCAGGCCTGTTCATTGTCGGTGAGGCGGGCAGCATGTTTCGCTCAAGTGACCAGGGGCAGACCTGGGAGAAACTCGAAGGCCCCTATCAAGGTTCGCTATTTGGCGTGATTGGCACGGCCCAGCCTTCTACGCTGCTGGCTTATGGTTTGCGCGGCAATCTGTTTCGTTCCAGCGATTTTGGTGAAAGCTGGCAGCCCATTGAACTGAAGGACGCACGCGGCCCGGTCGAGTTCGGTCTGGCCAGCGCCACATTGCTGGGCGACGGTTCGCTGGTGCTGGTCGGTAACGGCGGTAGCGTCATGCGCAGCAGTGATGATGGCGAAACGTTCGAGGTCTTCAATAGGCCCGATCGCATCTCGCTGGCCGGGGTCACCGGCAACCTTCAAGGCAATCTGATTCTGGTAGGACAAGGCGGCGTGCGCGTCACCTCGCCGACGGGCGCCGATACGACCCAACAATAAGACCTTTCAGGGCGGGGACATTCCGGCATGAGCACTGTTCAACACACGCAACACTCGGATGAAAAGGCAACCTTCCTTGAACGCCTGATTTTCAATCATCGCCCCGCGGTGATTATCCTCTGTCTGCTGGCGAGTATTTTTCTGTTCTGGCAGGCCACGCAGGTTCGGCCTTCCACCAGTTTCGAAAAAATGATCCCGCTGTCTCATCCGTTCATTCAGAACATGATAAAGCACCGCAACGATCTGGCGAACCTGGGCAACACCGTGCGTATCTCCGTCGAAGCGGTGGATGGCGATATTTTCTCCAAAGAGTACATGGAGACCCTGCGCCAGATCAGTGACGAAGTGTTTTACATTCCCGGCGTGGACCGCTCCGGTCTCAAATCGCTCTGGAGCCCCAGCGTGCGCTGGACCGAAGTGACGGAAGAGGGGTTTGCGGGGGGCGAAGTCATACCGCAGAGTTACAACGGCTCTGACGCCAGTCTGGATCAGTTGCGCAACAACGTGCTCAAGTCCGGGCAGGTCGGGCGACTGGTCGCCAACGATTTCAGGTCGAGCATCATTGATGTTCCGCTGCAGGAGTCTTACCCGGACCCGGCAGACCAGGGCACGTTGCTGGCGCTGGACTACCAGCAATTCTCTCATCAGCTTGAAGAGAAGATCCGCGACAAATACCAGGCACAAAACCCCCATATCAAGATTCACATCGTCGGTTTCGCCAAGAAAGTCGGCGACTTGATCGACGGTCTGTTCATGGTGGTGATGTTCTTTGGCATCGCGTTCCTGATCACTCTGGTATTGCTGATCTGGTTCACCCGTTGTATCCGCAGTACCGTGGCGGTTCTGAGTACCACGCTCATTGCGGTGATCTGGCAACTGGGGCTGATGCACGTCGTCGGCTTCGGTATTGACCCGTATTCGATGCTGGTGCCGTTTCTGATTTTTGCTATCGGCATCTCTCACGGCGTGCAGAAAATCAACGGTATCGCCCTGCAATCCAGCGAGGCCGAAAACGCGCTGACTGCTGCGCGTCGCACGTTTCGCCAGCTGTTTCTGCCGGGCATGATCGCCATTCTGGCTGATGCCGTCGGGTTCATTACTTTGCTGATCATCGACATCGGCGTGATCCGCGAACTGGCCATCGGCGCTTCCATCGGCGTTGCGGTGATCGTGTTCACCAACCTGATTCTGTTGCCTGTGGCCATTTCCTACGTGGGTATCAGCAAAAGGGCGGTGAGCCGTAGCAAGCAGGATGCGGTCTGCGAGCATCCTTTCTGGCGACTGCTGTCGAACTTTGCCAGTGCCAAAGTCGCGCCGGTGTCGATTGTGTTGGCGTTGCTGGCCTTCGGTGGCGGGCTCTGGTACAGCCAGAACCTGAAGATCGGTGATCTGGACCAGGGCGCACCTGAGCTGCGCCCCGACTCGCGCTATAACAAGGACAACGCGTTCATCATCAATCACTACTCGACCAGTTCCGATGTGCTGGTGGTCATGGTCAAGACAGCCCCCGAAGGCTGCTCGGCGTATTCGACTATGTCAGCGATCAACGAACTGGCCTGGAAGATGGAAAACACCCAAGGCGTGCAGTCAGCCATTTCGCTGGTGACCGTTTCCAAGCAGGTCATCAAGGGCATGAACGAGGGCAACCTGAAGTGGGAAAGCCTGTCGCGCAACAAGGACGTGCTGAACAACTCCATCGCCCGCGCTGATGGTTTGTACAACACCGACTGTTCCCTGGCCCCGCTGCTGGTATTCCTCAACGACCATAAAGCCGAAACCCTGGACCGTGCCGTACATGCCGTGCAGGACTTCGCCAAGGAGAACGACACGCCGGACCTGCAGTTCCTGCTGGCCGCAGGCAATGCCGGGATCGAGGCCGCGACCAACGAGGTCATCAAGCAGTCCGAGCTGGTCATTCTGGTGCTGGTCTACCTCTGCGTGGCAGCCATGTGCATGATCACTTTCCGCTCATGGGCCGCGACCCTGTGCATCGTGCTGCCGCTGGTGCTGACCTCGGTGCTGGGCAACGCGCTGATGGCGTTCATGGGCATCGGCGTCAAGGTCGCGACCTTGCCGGTTGTGGCGCTGGGAGTGGGGATTGGTGTCGATTACGGCATCTACATCTACAGCCGCCTGGAAAGCTTCCTGCGCGCCGGTCTGCCGCTGCAGCAAGCCTATTACGAAACCCTGAAGTCCACCGGCAAGGCCGTGCTGTTCACCGGTCTGTGCCTGGCTATCGGCGTGTGCACCTGGATCTTCTCGGCGATCAAGTTTCAGGCCGACATGGGCCTGATGCTGACCTTCATGCTGCTGTGGAACATGTTCGGCGCACTGTGGCTGCTGCCCGCGCTGGCACGGTTTCTAATCAAGCCGGAGAAGATGGCGGGGAAGGTGGGCAATTCATTGTTTTCGCATTAAGGCTGTGGCGGCCTGTAACTCTGGGTCCTTTTAACTATTAACTATCGTGCCAATGCTCCGCGTTGGCACGCAGTTCGTGACGCTCTGCGTTACTAATTTGTGTCGCGCCGCTTACTTGGGACAGGACGCAGAGCGTCCAGAACGGCATTCCCACGCGGAGCGTTGGAACGATGACTTACGCCTCAAGATGACTATCGTGCCAATGCTCCGCGTTGGCATGCAGTTCGTGACGCTCCGCGTCACAGGTTTGCGCCGCTCCGCTTACTTGGGACAGGACGCAGAGCGTCCAGAATGGCATTCCCACGCGGAGCGTTGGAACGATGACTTACGCCTCAAGATGACTATCGTGCCAATGCTCCGCGTTGGCATGCAGTTCGTGACGCTCCGCGTCACAGGTTTGCGCCGCTCCGCTTACTTGGGACAGGACGCAGAGCGTCCAGAATGGCATTCCCACGCGGAGCGTTGGAACGATGACTTACGCCTCAAGATGACTATCGTGCCAATGCTCCGCGTTGGCACGCAGTTCGTGACGCTCTGCGTCACAAATTTGCGCCGCGCCGCTTACCTGGGACAGGACGCAGAGCTTCCAGAACGGCATTCCCACGCGGAGCGCTGGAACGATGAGTTACGCCTCAAGATGACTATCGTGCCAATGCTCCGCGTTGGCACGCAGTTCGTGACGCTCTGCGTCACAAATTTGCGCCGCGCCGCTTACCTGGGACAGGACGCAGAGCTTCCAGAACGGCATTCCCACGCGGAGCGCTGGAACGATGAGTTACGCCTCAAGATGACTATCGTGCCAATGCTCCGCGTTGGCATGCAGTTCGTGACGCTCCGCGTCACAAATTTGCGCCGCGCCGCTTACTTGGGACAGGACGCAGAGCGTCCTGAGCGTTGGAACGATCATTTAAAAACGTCCAGCATCGTGATGCTCTCGTTATTGAGGCTTTACGCGAGTAGGGCGATCACCCATGCAATCGGGGAGATTGGGGCCAATTAAGATCAAGCCGGACATTACCACTCCCGAGCCACTTCCCCAAGACAGTTTATCGCCCGCTGATTCCAGATCGTAAATCTTCGTCTCTGAAATCAATACGCCAGTGCGGTGATCATAAAGTCGAAAAAAAGCCGGGTAGCCCCACCAGGGAAACCACGTGGGTGGTTGATCTTCGTTGGGGTCGGGTTCTCGATGAAACATCATAGGTAAGACCCAAAATGGTTTAAATATATCTACTCGATAACATCCACCCGGACTTACATGCGGACCGCTCGATTTTTCAGCCAATCCTTTTTCCCACCATTCAGAAGCTATCCAGAGACTGCCTGCGACGATGACGTACGACAAAAAAAATACTATTGTGCGAGATGACTTTTTCAAAGCCATGTTCCTAGCTCAATGATTTGATCAGATTTCTTCCACATGATGTCCGAGTAAATTATGAAATCGCCCCCTTTGATTTTTTCTACACGATAATTTCGAAAGTTTGCATTTGTGATTGCAGCAAAGGGCCCGTCTTTCAATCTGACTATTAAGTTTCCTTGAGGGTGTAAGGTTATGAGTGTTTCTGATTTGGTGAGTACGCGATCTTCTGTCCATGTGCCTAGGTATTGTATGCCATTGAAGTCGTAATGATCTCGGATATAAAAACCTACATGCTCAACTTGAAAGTAGTGCTGGCGATGTTGGGTGCCAGACATTTTCTGGCTGAAGGTTTTTCCGGTTACACCAACTTTTATCGTTGCAAAGCCCAATGCTCCGTACATATCATCTAGCGTGCTCCACGCGCTACCGAATTTAGCGAAGTTTACTTGAGCACACGCGTCCATTTGTCTGGCGGACATCGTATTTGAACCCAGTTGGCAGTCAATGTGATCACGCCAGCCAGCTTCTTTTAGCAGTTCTTTCAATCGATTGACGGCGTTAACTGTTTTCAATCTTGACTCGGCCACCTCAACAGCCTGCCTGCAACGCTCAAACTGCATTGCCCATTCCATCTTCACGATGCTTTCATCGCACTGCGCAGGAGACAGACTAATTGGGTCAGGCTGTGTTTCTCGCTCCTTCCACTCCTCCGGCATCTCCCACGCTGGACTGTCAAACCATCGCTGCATCAGCGCCGCTGCCGTGTCCCATCCCATGTTGCGCATGGCTCCCGGGACACGGGACAGAGCCAGGTTTTCAATGATGACCTTTTTAGGGGGTGTGTCCAGAGGTGCGTAGGTGCGCGAGATACCCTGTGGCAGGGCGAAGTAGGTGTCGGGACCCAATGCGTTGGTGCGTTGAAAGTCATTCAGTGACATGTATCGTTACTCCATCATCGGCAAAGGGGCGAATATCGCGGGTTGCAGCGTAATGGGTGCTGTGCTGCAGTGGCTTCGGCTATTACCTTGGCTATCAAGCGCGCCGCAGGCAGTGCACTGATCGTCTTGCAAAATCACATAACTCATATGCCCAAGACTGACGTACTGATGCGTGGTGAATTGAAAACGCTCATTGAAATCAGGTAGCTGTTGCTGGCCCACCACCGATTTAACTGGCTGCACACTCCCATCCACCATACTTTCGCTGGCCGCCTCCTGATCATTACCAACCGAAGGATCGGGCGCAGACTGCACAACACTCGACCGCCTCTCAACCCGAAAGAAACTTTGTTGCCTGGATATCAATCGAGCCCCGCAACTGGTGAGGTCGCCCTCCAGTGCGATGATGTTTTCTTCGATATGAAAGTTGTTTTCTTCACCGATGATTTTGCTGGCGCCATGCAGTGGGCAGATGACGTCACAGCCTCTGTGCGCCACGGGGAAACCATTGATGCGCTTTGTTTGATCGCCGTTGATAACAGACCCTCCGTGGTCTGTGGTATCGCCCTGAACGATGGCCAGAAGTTTCATGCAATGCTCCTTGCGCACTTTTTTATCAGCAGCACGAGTCTCTGACGTCTGATAGGTTTAATCGACGTTTATGAACAGGTGCAGCGTTTTAATTAATGTGCAGGGAGAGATATCATTACTTTATGTTTTCGGAAATGACGGAGCGTCATTTGCGATAATTAAGGACTGAGCTTACGCTGGGCTGATAAGGCTCTTACAAATAGTATGGATATTTCCCACGGAAATAGAATATTCAGAGGCGGGTATCAGCAATAAAGAGGGTTCGCCATATTTGATTGATAAACACGGCGAACATACAGGCTCAAAGAGTTATCGACTCAGTCGAGCCAATCAACCGCCACCCAGGACCACACTCAGCGCATTGCGCGCATCGTCCAGTTGCACCAGCGAAGCATGGCGTGCGCCCAGTGCGTCGCGGTTCTGGATGGCGGTGAGGATTGCCTTGTGACGAGGCATGGCCAGTTCGTGCAGGTTGGGGCGTTTGTTGGAGTATTTGAGCGCTTCGCGCAACGCCAGTGACAACATATTGCACAAGTGCGCCAGCAGGTCGTTGTGGGTGGCGTCGGCGATGCGGCTGTGGAAGTCCAGGTCGGGTTGCAGCAGGTCTTCCGGGGTCGGTGCGGCCTCCATGCGCAGGTAGGCTTCGTGGATCGACTCGATCTCTGCGTCGGTGGCATGCTGCGCAGCCAGTGCGGCAACAGCCGGTTCGATGACAGCGCGCACGCTGGTCAGCAGGTTGAAGAATTCATTCTGCGGCGAACTTTGCATCACCCAGTGCAGCACATCCGGGTCCAGCAGGTGCCATTCGCGTCGGGCCTTGACCACCGTGCCGACACGCGGCCGCGAGTAGACCAGCCCCTTGGCGACCAGAACCCGTGTGGCTTCACGCAGTACCGGGCGGCTGACGGCATACTCTTCGCAGAGCAGTGCTTCGGCAGGCAGCTTTTCGTCAGGCTTGAAACGGCCGGATACGATTTGCATGCCCAGTTCCTGGACAATGCGCGCGTGCATGCTTTTTCGGTCGGAAGGCTTTCGATAATCCATGAGAGCGCAATTGGGTCCTGGCGGTGATTGCTGGGCATCATACCATCGCACAACAGTGACGGCGGTCCCCAGAACAAGGGACCGCCGCTTCTTTTAGTGCGAGTGGCGAGGCACTTCTGAACCTCTGCAACCGACCAGAAAGTCGAAGTCGCAGCCTTGATCCGCCTGCATCACCCGGTCCACGTACAGTTGACGATAGCCACCGAGCAGCAGTTGCGGCGGGGCCTGCCACTCGGCAAGACGTGCATCAAGTTCGGCTTGTGGGATGTCCAGATGCAAGCGCCCGCTGGCGCAGTCCAGTTCGATCCAGTCGCCTTCTTTGACCACGGCCAATGGCCCGCCGGCCGCGGCTTCCGGTGCCACATGCAAAACCACTGTGCCATAGGCCGTGCCGCTCATACGTGCATCGGAAATGCGCACCATGTCGGTCACACCCTGCGCGAGCAGTTTGGCCGGAAGGCCCATGTTGCCGACCTCGGCCATGCCCGGATAACCCTTGGGGCCACAGTTCTTGAGGACCATGACCGAGGTGGCGTCGATGTCCAGATCCGGATCGTTGATCCGCGCCTTGTACATTTCGAAGTTCTCGAACACCACCGCCCGGCCACGATGCTGCATCAGTGCCGGTGTAGCGGCAGACGGTTTGAGTACTGCGCCGAGGGGGGCGAGGTTGCCGCGCAATACGCAGATACCGCCATCGGCGCGAATCGGATTGTCCAGCGCACGTATTACCTGGTCCTCGCCATAGATCGGTGAATTGCAGGTGTTTTCTCCAATGCTTTTACCATTGACCGTAAGTGCGTCCGGGTTGGGCAGCAAATTGGCTTCGTTCATGCGCCGCAGCACGGCAGGCAGGCCACCGGCGTAGTAAAACTCTTCCATCAGGAAGCGCCCTGAGGGTTGCAGGTCGACGATGGTCGGCATACCGCGGCCCATGCGCGACCAGTCGTCCAGGTCCAGGTCGACGCCGATGCGCCCGGCAATGGCCTTCAGGTGAATAACGGCGTTGGTCGAACCGCCGATGGCCGCATTGACCCGGATGGCGTTTTCGAATGCGGCCTTGGTGAGAATCTTCGACAGGCGCAGGTCTTCACGAACCATGTCCACCGCACGCATGCCGGACATGTGGGCCAGCACGTAACGCCGCGAATCCACTGCAGGAATGGCGGCGTTGTGTGGCAATGAAGTGCCCAGCGCTTCGGCCATGCAGGCCATGGTCGAGGCCGTGCCCATTGTGTTGCAGGTGCCTGCCGAGCGAGACATGCCGGCTTCGGCGGACAGGAATTCATCCAGGCTGATGGTCCCGGCCTTGTAGGACTCATGCATCTGCCAGACGATGGTGCCGGCGCCGATGTCCTTGCCCTGATGCTTGCCGTTGAGCATCGGTCCGCCAGTCACGACGATGGCGGGGATGTCGCAACTGGCGGCACCCATCAGCAGGGCAGGCGTGGTTTTGTCACAGCCAGTCAGCAGCACGACGCCATCGATGGGGTTGCCGCGAATCGCTTCTTCAACGTCCATGCTCGCCAGGTTGCGAGTGAACATTGCGGTAGGGCGCAGGTTGGATTCGCCGTTGGAAAACACCGGAAACTCGACCGGCCAGCCACCTGCTTCGATCACGCCACGTTTGACGTGTTCGGCGATCTGCCGGAAATGCGCGTTGCAGGGGGTCAACTCCGACCAGGTATTGCAAATGCCGATGATCGGCTTGCCCTGGAACTGATGGTCGGCAATACCCTGATTCTTCATCCAGCTACGGTACATGAAGCCATTCTTGTCAGCGGTGCCAAACCACTGGGCAGAACGGAGGGTCGGTTTTTTATCGGAGTCAGACATGATCGGCTCTCTTATTGTAAGACTTAATGGCGATACTGCTGGCTAAGGTAAGCCTAAAAAACGCGTATTGGAAGAGTTGTCAGTTTAAATAGTATTACTATATAGTCGGTCGTAGACGAGGGATCATCCTGGCGCATGTGCTGCGTTATTCAGCCCCCAGGCACAGAGGCGATCCCCGCAGGTTCCATAACAAAAACAATGGGAGACCGCCTACATGAGCCAGGAACTGCGGCTTATACGCCGCATTACGTTCAAACTGATTCCTTTCCTTATCCTGCTGTACCTGATCGCTTATGTAGACCGCTCTGCCGTGGGCTTTGCCAAGCTGCACATGGGCGCGGACATCGGTATCGGCGACGCCGCCTACGGGCTGGGTGCCGGCCTGTTCTTCATCGGTTACTTCCTGCTGGAGATCCCCAGTAACCTGATGCTCGAGCGTTTCGGCGCACGTCGCTGGTTCGCGCGGATCATGATCACCTGGGGCGCAATCACCATCGGCATGGCCTTCGTGCAGGGGCCACACAGCTTCTATGTGATGCGTTTTCTGCTGGGTGCAGCCGAGGCGGGATTCTTTCCCGGCGTGCTGTACTACATCACCCAATGGTTTCCGGTGCGCCATCGCGGCAAGATTCTTGGCCTTTTCATCCTCTCGCAACCCATCGCCATGATGATCACCGGGCCCGTTTCCGGCGGTTTGCTGGGCATGGACGGCATACTCGGTCTGCATGGCTGGCAATGGCTGTTCATCGTCATTGGTACGCCAGCGATTCTGCTGACCTGGCCGGTGCTGCGCTGGTTGCCGGACGGTCCGCAACAGGTCAAATGGATGGACCAGGCCGAGAAAGACTGGCTGACCGGTGAGCTGAAAAAGGACCTGGAAGAATACGGCCAGACTCGCCACGGCAATCCCTTGCACGCCTTGAAAGACAAGCGTGTGTTGCTTCTCGCGCTGTTCTATCTGCCAGTGACCTTAAGTATCTACGGTCTGGGCCTGTGGCTGCCGACGCTGATCAAACAGTTCGGTGGCAGTGATCTGACCACCGGCTTTGTGTCTTCGGTGCCGTACATTTTCGGCATCATTGGCCTGCTGATCGTGCCGCGCAGTTCCGACCGCCTCAACGACCGTTACGGGCATCTGGCCGTGCTGTATGTACTGGGTGCCATCGGCCTGTTCTGCAGCGCCTGGCTGACCCTGCCGGTGGCGCAGCTGGCTGCATTGTGCGTCGTGGCGTTCGCGCTGTTTTCCTGCACGGCGGTGTTCTGGACCCTACCGGGGCGATTCTTCGCAGGTGCCAGTGCCGCAGCCGGTATCGCGCTGATCAATTCGGTCGGCAACCTAGGCGGCTACATCGGGCCGTTCGTAATCGGTGCGTTGAAAGAAATCACCGGCAGCCTGGCATCGGGCCTGTATTTTCTGTCGGGCGTCATGGTCTTCGGGCTGCTGCTGACCGGCATCGTCTATCACGTGCTGGAGCGCAAGCATGTGCTGCCAGTGTCCGACTTCGCGGCGAGTGCCAAGGCGAGATAGGTTTTCAGCGGCCCATTATCTGGAAGGAGAATTTCATGCGGTTAGTACAGTTTGAATTGAGCGACGGTCAGCGCCGGGTCGGTCTGGTCGACGGTGATCAGGTGCGTGAGGTCCAGGGTGTCGAGAGTGTTCGCGAGCTGGCGCTGGCGGCGATCGAGGCAGGTTCGGCTCTCGCGCATCAGGTCGAGCAGCGTGGTGTTGGCGAGACGCACGACTATTCGCAGTTGCTTGAGGAACTGAGGATTCTGCCGCCGCTCGACCATCCTGACCCTGCGCACCTGCTGGTCAGCGGCACCGGGCTGACCCATCTGGGCAGTGCGTCGGCACGCGACAAGATGCATCAGCAGTCCGGCGACGAAGCCTCGATGACCGACACCATGCGTATCTTCAAATGGGGCGTTGAAGGCGGCAAGCCGGTGGCGGGGCAGGCCGGTGTTCAGCCAGAGTGGTTCTACAAGGGTGACGGCAGCATTGTCGTGCGCCCCGGCCATTCGTTTTCCCTGCCGCCTTTCGCCGAAGATGGCGGGGAAGAGCCCGAACTGAGTGGCCTGTATGTGATCGGTCATGACCGCAAGCCGTACCGGTTGGGCTTCGCCATCGGCAACGAATATTCCGACCACGTCATGGAGCGTCGCAACTACCTGTATCTGGCGCATTCGAAACTGCGCGCCTGTTCGTTCGGTCCGGAGTTGCGCGTGGGCGACTTGCCGCAAAGCCTGTCGGGCACCAGCCGGGTCTGGCGCGACGGCAAGGTGCTGTGGGAAAAAGAGTTCCTCAGTGGCGAAGCGAACATGTGCCACAGCCTGGAAAACCTTGAATACCATCACTTCAAGTACGCACAGTTCCTCAGGCCCGGTGACGTGCATGTGCATTTCTTCGGCACCGCGACGCTGTCGTTTGCCGATGGCGTGCGCACCCAGCCGGGCGATCGTTTCGAGATCAGTCAGGCCGAGTTCGGCAAGCCGCTGGTCAACGGTTTGGCACCGAGCGAGCCGGTGTTTCAGCCGGGCGGCATCGGCAAGCTGTAAGCGCAGTCCCTGTTTGATTGCTCACCGTGCCAGCGCTCTGCGCTGGTACGGCTCTACTTGCGCTCCGACTGTATCTGCGCCTGCCTTTTGCCCTATCATTCGCGCTTTTGCTGGCCGGATGAATTTCATGACTACCACACCCACCACACTGCTCGCCGCACTCGAAGCCACCACCATGCTGGAAATCGACGGTCTGCACGCCTGGGACTTCTCTTTGGGCGAGGAATTGAACGTCGAATGCATGGACGGCCGTGAGCGCAAGGTATGGCGCTTCACCAAGGCGCAAGTCGATGCTGCGACCTTCGATGAATCCCTGCAAAGCTGGGTGATCAATGACGGCAACGCCGATCACCGGATCATCTGCCTGGATGCCTTCACCCCTTCCGATGAAGATGATTCCGCGCAGGATTGAGTAAATGCGGGCTGGCGCTGTCATAGACCCGACAGTGCCGTAACAGGCATCAATAATTTCGATAAAAAGGGATGCCCCCCATGCCCCATAAATTTCTGCCGTGGCTGGCGATTGCCAGTGCCATGAGCGCGTTTACCCTGCAGGCCCAAGCCATGCCCGATACTGAATTGCTGATAGGTTCCTACACGCAAGGCAAGAGTGAAGGGATCTATCGTTTTGCCTTCAACAGCGAAACCGGGATGATCGACGCCAAGCCGCTGCAAGTGGTCAAAACCGAAAACCCGTCGTGGCTGACCGTCTCCAGAGACCAGCGTTATCTGTTCGCGGTCAATGAAAACGGCCCAGGGCAAAAAGATGTGGTCGGTAAGGTCAGCAGCTTTGCAATCGACCCGAAAACCCGTCAGATCACGCCGATCAATCAGGTTCAAAGCCGCGGTGAAGAACCGACGCACTCCAGCCTGAGCTACGATGGCCGTTACCTGTTCGTGGCCAACTACGCTGTAAACCCGGACCCGGGCGGCGCGCTGACCGTGGTGCCTGTGGGTAAGGACGGTCAGTTGAGCGAAGCCGTTCAGGTGCTGCCGCTGGGTCCTGGAAGCAAGGTCAACAGTGAGCGGCAGATGTCGTCCCATGTGCATCTGGCCGTGCCGACCCCGGATGACAAGTACGTAGTGACTGCCGACCTGGGCGCTGACAAGCTGTTTGTTTATCAGTACGACGCGAGCCAGGCCAAGCCGTTGCAGCCAGCCAAGGTGCCGTTCGTGCAGTTGCCGGGCGGCTCCGGACCCCGTCATACCCTTTTCAGTGGGGATGGCAAGCATGCCTGGCTGGTGCTGGAGATGACGGCGCAGGTCGCGGTGTTTGACTACCATGACGGCGTCTTCAAGCAGACCCAACTGGTTGATATGAAGAACAAGGGTGTGCAGGAGAAAAATGGTGGCGGCGCCTTGCACACCTCACCGGATGGCAAGTTTCTGTACGTGACCAATCGGGGTGACGCGAACCAGGTCGTGGTGTTCCGGATCGATCAGGCCAGCGGCAAGCTGGAAGAAATTCAGCGTCGTTCTCTGGAAGGCAAGGAACCTCGCGAGTTCGCCTTTGACCCGACCGGCAAGTTCATGCTGTTCGCCAATCAGAAGAGCAACCAGATCGTGACCGTGCGCCGCGATCCGCAGAGCGGGAAGATCGGTGAGACTGTGCAGAAATTTGATGCAGATTCACCTTCTTACCTGCGTTTTCTGACTGACAAGTAAGCTGCTACGGCTCCAGCCCTCAAGCTACAAGGGCTGGAGCTGTTATCATTCTTGATGATATGGGTTAGTGCTACAAAAGATTTCTGCTGAACCACCCTCGGGCGTAAGTTTGAGTCACGGCCAAGACGGCCAACACTTCAAGCAAACGTACTAACCGGATAACGAGGGGTGACCGACATGAATTTCAATCTTTTCTCCATCATTGCTGCATCGGCTGTTTCCGCAAGCGTCGCGCTTCCAGCCAGTGCCAGTGTCGATGTAACTGACAAAAAAGCCCACGCTGCTCAGACCTACACTCAGACCTACACCTCGAAATATCTGCAACAGAGCGCTAATTTCTACGCAGCGCTGGATCACAAATCCGCTCAATGATTCATTAGCCGTCACGCTTTCGCGAGCATGTTCGCCAACACAGGTCCCTGCGACTTACTGCCCACTGCGCGGCAGACCATGCACGGAATGTCAGGCGAGCCTGTTCGCGAAAGCATTGACGGCGATGGCGTACAAGAGCGGACGCAGAGCGTCCAGAACGGCATGCGACGCGGAGCGCCGCACGATAATTGAAAGCGTCCAGAACACGATAGTTGAGATTATCGTTCCGCACGCTCCAGCGTGGGAATGCCGTTCGTGACGCTCCGCGTCACAGGTCTCTCAGTTACCCACCTCGATTGTGCTCAACCCATTCCCCTGACGACGCACTTTGATCTGCACCGGAATCCGCTCATGCATTTCCTGTACGTGGGAGATCACGCCGACCTTGCGGCCCTGTGCCTGCAAGCCGTCCAGTGCGTCCATTGCCAGTTGCAGCGATTCCGGGTCTAGGCTGCCGAAACCTTCGTCGATGAACAGCGACTCGATACGTAGCGTGCTGGAGGCCATCGAGGCCAGGCCCAGCGCCAACGCCAGCGAGACCAGAAAGGTTTCCCCGCCTGATAGCGAATGCACCGAGCGCAGTTCATCGCCCATTTCGGTGTCCATAACCAGCAGGCCGAGCATGCTGCCGCCGCGTTTCAGGCGGTAGCGACGCACCAGTTGCCGGAGCTGCGCATTGGCGTGATGGACCAGCAGGTCAAGGTTGTAGGCCTGGGCGATCTTGCGGAATTTGTCGCCTTCGGCCGAGCCGATCAGCGATGCCAGGCGTGCCCAGCGCAGGTATTCGTTGTTGGCGTCGATGATGCGCGCCTGCAACTCGCTGTTGGCGTTGCGGCGGCGTTGATCTTCGCTGAGTTCGGCGCGCAGGTCGGCGCACTGCTGCTCGCCGAGCGCTGACTGCTCCTGGGCCTGTTGCAGCGCTGCCGCCAGTTGCGTGCTGTCGTTAAGGTCGCTGTGTTGCGCCTGATGCTGTTGCAGGCGCTGATCGCGTTCCTGCAGCAATACTTTTGCCTGCTCCAACGCCTTGTCGGTAGCGTTCAGTTGCAGACGCAGTTGCTCGACATGCGCGTCATCGTAAGTCAGCAGTGTGTCGAGCGCGGTATCGTCCAGCTCGGGATGCTGGCCGCGCCACTCGCTGATCTGCACATCAAGTTCAGCCAGTTCCTGCTGTAAGGATTGCTGTTGTTGCCGGGCGGACTTGAGTTCGGCAGCCAGCTGGATCAACTGGCTTTGAATCTGCTGCAGAGCCTCGGCGGCCGAGCTTTCGGTTTGCCTGGCTTGCTCGATGGTGCTTTCCAGCGCCTGTTGCCAGTGCTCGGCAGTCGCATGCTCGCCCAGCAAGCCGGTCAGTGCCTGTTGGCTGGCCTGCTGTTGCTCGCCGAGCCGGGTGACTTCCTGCGCCAGTTCGGTCTGGCGGTGCAGGCGAGTCTGCTGCTCGATCTGCTGCTTTTCGATCTTCTGCTGGCGCTCGCTCTGCTCCTGCTGCTCTTCGTGTTGCTGCTCAAGTTGATCCAGACGCTGAGTCACCTGCTGCTCAAGCTGCATCACTGTCGCCGATGCATTACTGCGCAGCCCTTCAAGCACGTGTGGCGAGACCAGCGGCGTGAATGCGCTCAGTTCTTCTTCCAGCCGCTGCCTGTCGACGTCCAGCTGCTTGAGCTGCTCGGCAACATGGCTCGCCGCGGTCTGACTGGCTTCTGTGGCTGCCTGAAGTTGCTGCTGCAAGCGGGCGGCGTCTTTCTGCAGGGTCAGCAACGCTTCCTGGCGTTGCTCGTCACGGGTGATGACTTCGCTCAGGTTATTCAATTGCTGGCTCAACCAGCTGTCACGCTTGCCTGCGTCGTGGTCGAGCAATTGAGCCGCGAGGGGATGAGATTCCAGATCCGGTGCCAGGGCTTGATGACGCAGGGTGAGCTGCTCGTGTTGGCGAAGCAGCTCTTTCTGGCGAGCGATCACGCCGCCAACCTGCTCGCGCAATTGGTTGCGCTGTTCGGTCAGCTGGTCCACCGCCTTCTGCGCGCTGGCCTGCTCGTTGTCATCATGTTGCGTGAGGCTTTCCAGCAAAGCTTCCGGCTGATGCCAAGGGTGCTCAATGCTGCCACAGACCGGGCAGGGCTGGTCGTCCTGCAACTGGACGCGCAATTCTTCAACACTGGCGCTGCGGGCCAGACGTTGACGTTCCAGCAGTTGCCGGGTAACGGTCAGGGTCTGTTCGGCGACGGTCAGTTCATCACGAACGCGAATGCCTTCGCTGTTGAGCTGTTCGCGTTGCTGCTGAGCGCTTTGCTGTTGTTGCGCCAGATCGGCCAGTTGCCGGTCTACGTCCTGCTGGCTGGCCCACAGACGGGCCAGGTCTTCGAATGCGCGTTGCTGCTTGCGATTGTCCTGCAGCAGGCTGCCGAGAATCTGTACCTGTTCAGTCACCGCATCCACTTCGCAATCGGCTTCGCGGTACAGCAATTCCAGCGCGCTGCGTTGCTCGGTCAACTGTTGGTCAGCCGTGCTGGCACGTTGCTGCAGTGCAGGCAGTTCACTCTGCCCGTGCTTGAGGCGGTTGGCGATCAGCGTGAGGGATTTCAGGCGGTCGCGCCAGGCGCTCCAGGCCTGAGCCAGCGGGGCAAGTTCGCTGCTGTGCTCCAGTTGCTCGGCAATACGTTCAAGGCGCTGCGAAACCTGTTGCTGCTGGTCGAGCAGAATGTGCAGGCTGGCCTGACCCTCAGTACAAAGCTGTCCGGTTTGCTGATGCAGGTCAGACACCTTGGCCAGTTCCTGAGCCAGGTGGTTAAGCGTGTTCTGTGTGTCAAAAGCCTGCTGCAACAGTGGCTTGGCGCTGCTGTGGTTTTGCTGGGCCTCCAGCAGACTGGCCTGCGCCTGGGTGCGGCGGGTCTCCAGTTGTCGCTGCTGATCTTGCAGCGAAGCCTGCTGTTGCTGATGCTGAAGAATTTGTTCCGCCAGCGGGGTGAGCTGGGCGTTCAGCGTGACCCGACGCGTGAAACGGTGGCGTTGCGGGCCCAAGCGTTCCAGTTGGCCGAGGGTCTGACGTGCTTCGCTCTGGTCGTCCCAGGCCTGTTGAGTACGGGTGATCGCTTCCTGAGCGGCAAGATGTTCGTCGCGCAGGCGGTGCAGCTCGATCAGCCACTGCTGTTTGATTTCCAGTTGCCGTTGCTGTGTCTGGTGCGCCTTGAGCTGCTGCTGCGCATCGTTGAGGCGTTGCTCCAGTTCGGCCAGCAGCTCCGGAGCCAGCGGGACGATGTTGCTGGCTTGAGCAGTGAGGGTTTTAAGCGCTTCCTCGGCCTCTTTGCTCTTGCTGTAAGCGCGCCGCCCGAGCTGGCTGTAGATGGCGGTATTGGTCAGCTTCTCCAGCAGTTCGCTGCGTTCCTTGTCGTCGGCCTTGAGGAAGGCGCTGAACTCGCTCTGGGCAAGCATCACGGCACGGGTGAACTGCTCGAAGTTGAGCCCCAGACGCTGCTCGATCAGTTGCTCGAATTCACGCTTGCTCTGGTTGCTGAGCACCTGTTCGCTGTCCAGGTCGGTCAGAGTCTGGCGGCTGGCCTGCAGCTTTTTGGTCGCGTTGTCGCGTGCGCGGTTGGTTTCCCAGCGCGCGCGATAACGCCGCTGATCGATGCCGATAAAGTCTACTTCGGCGTAACCGCTGCCCGTGCCACGCCGCAGCAGGGTGCGCGGGTCGCTGGTGGTGATGTCGCCGTCGATGTCCGGGACCTTGGACTGGCCGATATTGCTCAGCCGCGGAATCGCTCCGAACAGCGCCAGGCACAAGGCGTCGAGCAGGGTGCTTTTACCTGCGCCGGTCGGGCCGGTAATGGCGAACAGACCGGCGCTGGCCAGCGGCTCGGCAGTGAAATCGATTTCAAACGGCCCGGCCAGCGAGGCAAGGTTTTTCAGGCGAATGGCAAGGATTTTCATGGCTGTTCGCTCTCCTGCTGGACTTCACGCAGCAGCGTGGCGAAATCGGTCAGGGTCTGTTCGTCGACCTCGCTGCCGAAGTTGTCCTGCCAGGCACGGCTGAACAATTCCTGAGGCGTTAGCTGGTCCAGCTCGATCAGGGCGGCTTCACCCTCATTGCCGTCGGCACTGCCTTTACCGGCGTATTCAGCACCGATGCGCACCAACCGCACGGCTTTGCCCTGCAGCGCGGTTTCTATCTGGTTGCGCAGGTCCGGTTGCGGTTCATCAAGACGCACGCGCACTTCCAGCCACGGCTGGCGGTCCGGGTCGGCAAGCAGGTCGATGTCCGGCAGCGCCTTGAGCTGTACCAGCAAATCGGCCAAGGGTGCAGGCCCCAGGCGTTGCAGGTTGACGGCGCGAGGGATGAGCAACGGCTCGACACTGGTCAGCGTCTCACCGTCGCAATTGATCTCGAGAATCTGGTGCTGATAGCTGATTTCCGAAAAGGACAGTGGAATCGGCGAGCCGCTGTAGCGAATGCGCTCTTCGCCGTTGACCCGCTGCGGTTTGTGCAGGTGGCCCAGCGCGACATAGGTGATGCTTGGTCCGAACAGGCTGGCCGGTAACGCTTCGGCGTTGCCGATGATCAGGCTGCGCTCGGAGTCTTCCGAGACCGAACCGCCTGCCATGTGCGCGTGGCTGATGGCGATCAGTGCCTGACCGGGCTGGCGCTTGAGGTTGGCTGCTTCGATCAGCAACTCATGAACCCGACCGATACCGCGCAGGTAGTCGTCACCCAGCGTCGGGCCGGTGACCTCGGCAGGGCGCAGGAAGGGCAGCGCCAGGCACCAGGCTTTGACGTTGCCTTCGGCGTCCGGCAACGGCAACAGCAGGCGTTCGGCATCCAGCACACCGTCGTCCAGCCACATCACCCTGCCCAGTGCGTGTGTGCGCAAACGGCGCATCAGGGGTGCAGGGAGTTCGATACGCGAGCCGGAGTCATGGTTGCCTGCGATCATCACGATGGTCAGCAGCGGCTGCCGTTCATGGGCGTTGACGATGAAGTCGTACAGGCGTTCCTGCGCCTTGACCGGCGGGTTGACGGTGTCGAAGATGTCGCCCGCGATCAACAGTACATCAGGTTTTCGTTCGGCCAGACGGGCCAGCAGCCAGGTCAGAAAGCAGGCGTGTTCGAAATCCCGCTCCTGACCGTGCAGGTTCTGACCCAGATGCCAGTCAGAGGTGTGAAACAGACGCATTGGTTTACCTTGTCGTGTAGAGGTGTTGCCTGAGCTGCATCCTCACTTGGGATACAGCGGTGGCAACCCGGCATCGCCTGCCGGGTCCTTGATATGTTCGGCGGCGGGCAGCTTGCGCACGGCGCGCCAGAGGTCTTCACCCAGCCACAGCTTGCCGGTTTCGCTATAAAGCGCGCCGTTCAGACCGTCCAGTGCATCGGACAGCGGCACGAAACGCGCGGCCATTTCGGCCAGGGTTTCCGGCTGCTGGCGTGCCCACGCGTCGAGTGCCTGACGGGTGCCTTGAGGGTCGTTGGCCAGACAGGCGCGTTTGAGGTCATCCAGTACGGTACGCGGGCTGGGCCCGGTCTGCACGGCACGGGCGATTGCCGGCTGCCCGCGGGCCCGCCACCACAGGGCGAAACCGTAAAAGGTGGTGCAAGCCAGCAACAGCGTGCTCAGTTGCCACGGCCAGACCGGCGGGCCGATCACCGTCACGCCGCCCATCTCGTTGTTCACTGGCGTGTCCACTGCCAGGCCGGGGTTGTTGCTGATCTTCAGTGTGCGGGCGGCCAGACTGGTGTGTTCCAGATGATCTTCACGGGTATTCCACCAGGTCACTTCAACCGCAGGCAGGTCGATTGCCCCGGCCCGGCCGGGCACCAGTGCCTCGCGTTCTTCGCGGGTGCCGATCAGGCCACGTTCACTGGGCAGGTTGCGCAGCTGCGGCTGATCCGGGTAACGCCGCAGGCCGGGCACTTCGGTGGGCGGCAAGGGTGGCAGTTGCGCACCGGCCAGGCCTTCGGCCTTGAGTATGAGGGTGCGGGTCAGTGAGTCGCCGACCTGAGTGGTGCCTGGCTCGGGGCTCCAGCTCTCATCAAGGCTGATACTGCGCGCCGGCAACCAAGCGACATCGGCCGGGTAGTCGGCGGGCTTGGGTTTGACGGTCAACGGCACTTCAGCGGACTTGACCCGCACGGATCGGCCTGGTTGCGGGCCGAACGGGTTGGCCTCCTGGCCTTGCGAGCCTTCGGCAGGTGTCTGCACCAGCGTGGCGCTGAACACTTGCGCCGGTATCTTCAGCACGCCGCTTTGCTGCGGATAGATCGCGTAGCGTGTTTCGATCACGCCATGACGCACACCATTGATCAGTTTTTCATAGGTGCGCGAATCACCCAGTTTTTCGACCCGTGCGTCCGGTACTTGCAAAGGGCTCAGGCTGCTGTCATCGAACAGCGACACCGAGTGGTAGACGCGCAGGGTCAGCACGGCCTGGGCCTGAACATACACGCTGTCCTGATCGAGGCTCGCTTCGATGAAGATCGACGCCAGATGGCTGCCTGGGTCCTGGGGCTCGCTTTGCAGCACCTGCAGCGTCAGTGGCTGACTTTTCAGCTCACCCAGTTGCAACGACGGGATCAACACGCTGCCGGTCTCGCGAGGCAGCAGGGTAACGATCCAGCGAGTGGTGGCCTGACTGCTGCCGTCCAGGGTTTTCAGGCTGTTGAGCTGACGCGTATCGCGCACCTCGAAGCTGCTCTCCAGAGCGCTCATGTCTGGCTTGCCAAACTGGGTGACATCGTCGGTTTCCAGCGTCAACTCGACAGTTTCCCCGGCGTTCAGGCGCGTGCGGTCGACGCTGGCGGTCAGTTGCGCAGCCTGCAGTGACAAGCTGATCAGGCTCAGCAGCAGGCCGATCAATAAGGTGTACACGCGACTCATCGGGTCTTTTCCTGATGTTGCTGTTCGTAGCGAAATTTGCGCCGCAGCAGTTCGCCCGGATCATCCGGAATCTGCCTCAGCCACTGTTCCAGTTCCTGACGCCGCTCGCCAGTGATAGGGGTGTCTGCGGCCTGCAGCGGTGGGCGGGTGGTTTGCTCATCGTCCATTGATTCGCCTGAGGTGGCCTGACCGCTGACGTCTGGCGGCAGGCTCTCGCTGGCACCTGGCTGATCCGAGCGGGACGGGTTTTGATCGGCTGGCGATGCACTGCTGTTGGGGTCCTGTGACGCTTGCTGGCCTTCTTCGCCCTGATCGGCCTTGTTCTGCTCATCCTCGGCAGGCTTCTGGACATCGGCCTTGTCCAGCAGGCTTTGTACCAGCGCCCGGTTGGCTTGTGCGGCGGGAAACTCGGGCTGACGGTCCAGGGCCTGTTCGTAGGCATCCAGTGCTGCCGCCAGTTCGCCGCTGCGCGCCAGGGCATTGCCGCGATTGTAATGGTCGGCGGCGCTGTTGCCTTCGGCAAACTGCTGGGCGGCGCTGACGTAGTCTTCGGCCTGGTAAAAGGCCACGCCTTTCCAGCGCGGGTCTTCGAAGCGTTGTGCGGCCTCGGCTGGCCGATGTTGCTCCAGTAGCCGCTGGCCCTGTTGATCGGGACGCAGCCACAGGTCCTGAAACTCGAACGCCTGGCTGTTCTGCGGAAACATGAACAGCAGCGGCAGACAGAACAGCCAGCCGCGCCGACCAGCCAGGGCTGCGATCAACAATAGCGGGAGCAGGAACCAGTGGCCCTGATCGGCCCAGGTATCGAGTTGCACGACTTGCCCGTCGCTGCTCATGTGCTGGGGGCTGGCCAGCAGGCCAAGGCTGCGCAAATCTTCTTCATCGCCTCGTGCCTGACGATAGTTGCCGCCGACCTGATCGGCGAATTCGTTGAGGCTGTTGCTGTCCAGGCGCGACACCAGAATGGCGCCCTGGTCGTCCTTGAGCAGGCTGCCGTTTTCCTGCATGACCGGCGCGCCGTCAGCCGTGCCGATGCCAAGGATCAGCAACGGCGGCGATTGCCCGCGCAACGCCGCACGGATGCCCTGACGTTCCTGTTCGCTCAGTGACGAGGTAATCAGCAGAATCCGCCCTTGACCCAGTGCGCCCTGTTTCAGCAGGTGCAGGGCTTTCTGGACCGCCAGATCGGCACGCTGGCCGGTCATGGGCATGATCGACGGCCTGATGGCTTCCAGCAGGTTATGGCTGGTGACCAGGTCATCTGACAGCGGCACCAGCGTGTGCGCGCTGCCCGCATAGACGACGATGGCGGTCTGCGCATCGCTGCGTTTTTGCAACAGGTCCAGCAGTTTGCGTTTCGCCTGTTCCAGACGGGTGGGCGCAGTGTCGGTGGCGAGCATCTGCGGGGTGAGTTCAAGTATCACCACCAGCGGATCAACCGGTTTCTGGCTGATCTGTTCGACGCGCTGCCAGCTGGGTCCCAGCAAGGCGAAAAGCGCCAGCAGCCATGCCAGCCCGAGTGCGACCCACGGCAGTTTACTGTTGCTGCCGCGCCCACCGTTGAGCAGTACGGCATGAAAGTGGGTCGGCAGAAGCATTTGCCAGCGCCCGGCGCGTTTCTGCCGATGCCAGAGCCGCCAGATCAACAGCGCCAGCAACGGCAGGATCAGCAGCCATTCGGGGCGAAACCAGTGCGGCCACAGAGAGGCGATCATCGCGACCTCCAGAGGCTTTTGACGCGCTCACGCCAGTTGACGGAACGCACGACAGTCAGCAGGCGTTGCAGCGCATTGTTTGGCCACAGTTCACGCAGCACCAGCAGTACGCTCAACAGCAGGGCTGTCGCCAGCGGCCATTGATAAAGCGTCTGCGCCGGACGTGCCTGGGTGGGCTGCTGGGCAACCGGTTCCAGGCTGTCCAGGGTGGCGCGAATCTTTTCCAGTTGGTCGCCGTCACGAGCACGGAAATACTGGCCGCCACTGAGGCTGGCGATTTCCTTGAGCGTCGGTTCGTCCAGATCAAGGCTCGGATTGAGGCCGAGGACGCTTTGCAGCGCGTCCTTGTCGGGGTCCGAGCCAATACCGATAGGGTAGATTTTTACGCCTTCTTCGGCAGCCAGCCGCGCGGCAGTGATCGGATCGATCTGACCGGCGTTATTGGCACCGTCGGTGACCAGCACCAGCACGCGGCTGGTGGCCGGACGCAGGCGCAGGCGTTTCAGGCCCAGACCGATAGCATCGCCAAGCGCAGTATTCTTGCCTGCAATACCGATTTTTGCCTCGTCAAGCCAGACCCTTACAGTGCGCCGGTCATAGGTGAGCGGTGCCTGGACAAAAGCCTGAGTGCCAAACAGGATCAAACCGACCCGGTCGCCCTTGCGGCCCTCAAGAAAGTCACCGAGCAGCTGTTGCACCAGCACCAGTCGGCTGACTTCATCGCTTTTCCACTGCATGTCCGGGTAGTCCATGGAACCGGACACGTCGACCGCCACCAGCAGGTCGCGCCCGCTGGCAGCCACTGGCAGTGGCTCGCCCAGCCATTGTGGTCGCGCGGTGGCAATCAACAGCAACAGCCAGATCAGCAGAAAGGGCGCACGCTGCCTCCAGACCGGCAGATTGGCCTTGGCGCGGCGTCCACTCAGCCCTTCGAGTTCACTGAGAAAACTGACCTTGAGCGCCGGCTCGCCGCTGTCGGCCATGGGCAGCAGGGCACGCATCAGCCACGGCAGCGGCAGCAGGGCGAAAACCCAGGGCCAGACGAACTCAAACATGTTTGCGGATCCAGGTATCGACCGCCTGAGTCAGCCCGGTGATGGCCTTGTCGTCCAGCTTGCACTCGGGCTTGTAGGCACCTTCGACCAGAATCATCCAGCGCGTCAGGCCTGCCGCCGGACAGCGATTGTCGAGGAATGCCAGCCATTTACGGCCGTTCAGCGTGTGGCTCTGGCTGTGCGGGTAATGGTTGCGGCACAGGCGCTTGAGCAGGCCGTTGATCTGCTGCAGCCAGGCACCTGCCGGAGCGCCATCGTAGGGCTTGGGCAAGCTGGCGAGTTCCGCCAGGGCGGCGAGGCGAACCGGGTCCAGCGGTTGTTCGCTGCGAACCTTGCGCGCCTTGACCGGCAGCAGTACACGCAAACGCCACAGGCCCCAGCCCGCTGCCGGGATCAGCAACAGCAGCAGCCACCACCCCGGGGCAAGCGGCCAAAAGCCGACGGCTTCGGGAGCAATCAGCGGCTCGAGCTGATCAAGCGGATTCATTTGCGCTTCACCGGACGCTTTGCGTTGAGGTATTCGCGCAATTGTTCAACGAGTTCCGCCTGGGTGCTCAAGGGCATGAGCAAGACCCGCAGTTTCTGCGCGAGCAATTCCCAGCGCGCAGAGCGGTCTTCGCCCTGTTGCCGGTAGGCGCGGCGCAGTTCGGGGTTGAGGGTATCGAGTTCCAGCTGCGCGCCGCGTTCGGCAAAGCGCAGCAGGCCCGCAGCGGGCAGCGCACGGTCCAGTGGGTCGGACAATGGCAGCAACAGCAGGTCGCTGTGGCGTGACAGCAGGCTCAACTGTTGTTCGGCAGCATCGGAAAGGGCGCGTTCGTCGCACAACACGATGACCAGGCTGCCAGGGCGCAGCACTTCCCGGGCGCGACGCAGCGCAGTGCCGAAGGCATCGCGGTCTGCCGGGATTTCGGTGTGCAATGACTGATTGACCCGCACCAGTCGGTTGAGCAACTGCAACAGGCTTTGTTTGCTGCGTCGGGGCTTGATCTCGTAGTGCTCGTTATCGCCGAACACCAGCCCGCCGACCCGGTCGTTGTGCTCCAGCGCCGCCCAGCCGATCAGCGCGGCAGCCTGGGCCGCGAGTACCGACTTGAACATCAGGCCGGAGCCGAAGAACAATCGACGGCTTTGCTCCACCAGAATGAAAATCGGCCGCTCGCGTTCTTCGTGGAACAGCTTGGTGTGCGGCTCCTGAGTGCGTGCGGTCACGCGCCAGTCAATGCTGCGCACGTCGTCGCCAGCCTGATAGACCCGCACCTGATCGAAATCCACGCCGCGCCCGCGCAGTTTGGAATGGTGCAGGCCGATCAACGGGCTGCGTTGGCTGGGCGTGGAGAACAGCTGCACTTCCCGCACCCGATGACGCATCTCGATCAGCTCGCTGAGGCTGACGCGGATGCCCGGCTGGGGGATCAGGTAGGGTTGCATGGGCTCAGGCGACGGCCACGACGTCGAGGATGCGCTGAATCACGCGATCCTGATCGATACCGGCAGCTTCGGCTTCGAACGACAGGATGATCCGGTGGCGCAATACATCGAACAGCACTGCCTGAATGTCTTCGGGGCTGACGAAGTCACGTCCGGCCAGCCAGGCATGTGCGCGGGCGCAGCGGTCCAGCGAAATGGAACCACGCGGGCTGGCACCGTAGGCAATCCACTCGGCCAGTTCCGGGTCGAACTTGGCCGGGGTCCGGGTGGCCATGACCAGTTGCACCAGGTACTCCTCGACCGCATCGGCCATGTACAGGCCGAGAATTTCCTTGCGTGCGGCAAAGATCGCCTGCTGGCTGACACGGCGTTCCGGCTTGGTTTCGCCATTCAGGGCTTCGCCACGCGCCTGTTGCAGGATCTTGCGTTCGACGGCGGCATCCGGGAAACCGATCTTGACGTGCATCAGAAAGCGATCGAGCTGGGCTTCGGGCAACGGGTAAGTGCCTTCCTGCTCGATCGGGTTCTGGGTGGCCATGACCAGAAACAGCGGTGACAGGTCGTAGGTGCTGCGGCCCACGCTCACCTGGCGTTCGGCCATGGCTTCGAGCAGCGCCGACTGAACCTTGGCCGGCGCACGGTTGATTTCGTCGGCAAGCACCAGGTTGTGGAAGATCGGCCCTTGCTGGAACACGAAGCTGCCGGTTTCCGGGCGATAGATTTCCGTACCGGTAATGTCGGCAGGCAGTAGGTCAGGGGTGAACTGAATGCGGTGGAACTGTGCTTCGATGCCTTCTGCCAGTTCCTTGATGGCCTTGGTCTTGGCCAGGCCGGGTGCGCCTTCGACCAGCATGTGGCCGTCGGCAAGCAGGGCGATGAGCAGGCGTTCGATCAGCTTTTCCTGGCCAAGGATCTGCGTTGAAAGAAAGGTTCGCAGCGCAATCAGCGCTTCACGATGTTCCATCGGTGACGGTTCCTGGCAGGGTGATCAGCTGTGTCTGGTGACTGCTGAGCTGGGGGCGATACTTTAATCCATCCAGGCAGGTATCGACTAACGACTACCGCGTTTTTTATTGCATTTAGAGACGCATACGTCATTTGGCTGGGAATTGCCCTACATGTTCTGTGTATGAGCATGTAGGAAGATGGGCTCAGGCCGTCGAGTGCGAAAGGGTTAGAGCCGATAGAATTCAGCCGCGTTATCCCACAACGCCTGACGAGCGCCGTCTTCACCCAGTGCGTCGATCAGCAATTCGATATCGTCAGGCTGGAAAGGGCGGGGCGCTCGCGTGGAGGGCAGGTCAGTGCCGAACATCAACGCATTCGGATTGGCGGCATGGATATCCCTGAGTGCTTCGCGCACCGGGAAGTCAACGCGTCCAAAACCACAGGCCTTGACCCGCACACCGCGCTCGGCAAGACGCAGCACCACGGGCAATCCTTCGGCGCTCAATCCCAGGTGATCGATGCTGATCGCTGGCAACTGCAGCAGGCGGGTTTCGATTTCTGCCAGTTCTCGGGAGTCTATGTACAGCTCCGAATGCCAGCCAGCGCGTTCATGGACCCGCACGGCCAGCGCTTCCAGCTGGTCGAGCTGCTCCGAGCCGCCGCGCTTGAGGTTGAAGCGCAGAGCGCGCACGCCTGCGGCATTGAGGGTGTCCAGTTCTGTATCGGTGACGCTGGCGGGCAGTTGAGTGACACCGACGAAGCCCGGCCCCAGCAAGCGTAGCGCCTCAAGCAGGTAACCCTGATCAAAGCCCTGAAAGGAGCCGGACACCACCGCGCCACCCTGAACACCCAGAGGCTGGACTGTTGCAAGGTAGTCACCGACGCCGAACGGGTCCGGCAGGTAGCCGTTATTGGCGATCAGCGGGAAATGCGGGTCGATGATGTGACAGTGGGCATCGAAAATGCGGTTCATGACGGGCTCCTGTACGGCGAAGTACTCACTCTAGCGGTTTTGCCCGTTAACTGATCGTGCTGGTGTACTCGCCCACGTTTTCAAGAATGATCTGTAACGTTTGGTGAACATCCTGCAGCTCGGCTGCGTCGGTGCTGTGGAGAATTTCATACTGGTGATGGCCATCGAGCTGCTTAGCGTCCTCCGGGGTGATTTCCACCAATAGACGCTCGGCACTGAAGCTGACTTTCAGGCTGGACACATTCAGTGACTTTTCATCGCTGACAGTGATTTCCACTTCATTCTCGTCCGGGAAGCGGGTCAGGGAAAACAGCACGCCGTTCTCTGCGTGGCAGCAAAGCAGCGCCATGTCGTCGTATTCGTCGTCGCACGGGTTGGCGATGAGGCTGGCGGTCTTGATTTGCATGGTGGGGCTCCGGGTCTAAGCAGTTGAGGCGTGAGGTGGATTTTGCCAGTCCCGAGTCAATTTTGTCGGGGGATGTTGGCACCATCGTGCGTATTTTAACGCGACCTGATGACCGAATATGTCGCAGCCTCGTAAGCAGCACGCCGTCAGCTCTCGTTAAGCTGCATGGCAGACGAGTGGTGTACGGTGTCGGATGCGCGCAGTTTTTTTTATTCCCGCATTCAAATGTGACTACCCTGACACAGCGCGCGTTAGTACTTTAGCTTTACACTCGATCAGGTTATGCCCACGCAATTGAATGTAAGGGCACACCGGTCGCAACACCTTCTTCAAGCCTCCCCAATAAAAGCCAAAGCGGAGTACCACAGATGGCGTTCTTCACCGCAGCCAGCAAGGCCGACTTCCAGCATCAACTGCAAGCGGCACTGGCTCAGCACATCAGCGAACAGGCACTGCCACAAGTGGCGCTGTTTGCCGAGCAATTCTTCGGCATCATTTCCCTCGACGAACTCACCCAGCGGCGTCTGTCCGACCTGGCAGGCTGCACCTTGTCCGCATGGCGCCTGCTGGAGCGTTTCGAACATGCTCACCCGCAGGTCCGGGTCTACAACCCTGATTACGAGCGCCACGGCTGGCAGTCGACTCATACTGCCGTTGAAGTGCTGCATCACGACTTGCCGTTTCTGGTCGACTCCGTGCGTACCGAGCTGAACCGTCGCGGTTACAGCATCCACACCCTGCAGACCACCGTACTGAGCGTGCGTCGCGGCGCTGCTGGCGAACTGTTGGAGCTGCTGCCCAAGGGCACCACCGGCGAGGACGTGCTGCAGGAATCGCTGATGTACCTGGAGATCGACCGCTGCGCCAACGTCAGCGAGTTGAATGTGCTGGCTCGCGAGCTGGAGCAGGTGCTGGGCGAGGTGCGTGCTGCCGTCGAAGACTTCGGGCCGATGAAAGCGCGTCTGCACGAGCTGCTGGCCAGCATCGATGCCAACGAGTCCAACACCGATGTCGAAGAGAAGGCCGAGATCAAGGTCTTCCTGCAATGGCTGGTAGATAACCACTTCACTTTTCTGGGCTACGAAGAGTTTGAAGTGCGCAACGACGCCGAAGGCGGCCAGTTGGTCTACGACGAGTCGTCCTTCCTGGGCCTGACCCGACTGCTGCGCCCGGGCCTGACCCGCGAAGAGCTGCACATCGAAGACTACGCAGTGAAATACCTGCAAGAGCCGGTGCTGCTGTCGTTTGCCAAGGCTGCGCATCCTAGCCGCGTACACCGTCCGGCCTACCCGGATTATGTATCGATCCGGCAGATCGACGCCTCGGGCAAGGTCATCAAGGAATGCCGCTTCATGGGCCTGTACACTTCGTCGGTTTACGGCGAGAGCGTACGGCAGATCCCGTATATCCGTCGCAAGGTCGCAGAAGTCGAGCGCCGTTCCGGCTTCGACGCCAAGGCGCACCTGGGCAAGGAACTGGCGCAGGTCGTCGAAGTGCTGCCCCGTGACGACCTGTTCCAGACGCCGGTGGACGAGTTGTTCACCACGGTCATGTCCATCGTGCAGATTCAGGAGCGCAACAAGATTCGCGTGTTCCTGCGCAAGGACCCGTACGGCCGTTTCTGCTACTGCCTGGCTTATGTGCCGCGCGACGTGTACTCCACCGAAGTGCGTCAGAAGATCCAGCAGGTATTGATGGATCGCCTGAAAGCCAGCGATTGCGAGTTCTGGACGTTCTTCTCTGAATCCGTGCTGGCGCGCGTGCAGTTGATCCTGCGGGTCGATCCGAAGGTCAATCTGGACATCGACGTTGCCCAGCTCGAAAACGAAGTCATTCAGGCCTGCCGCTCGTGGAAAGACGATTACGCCAGTCTGGTGGTCGAGAGCTTTGGCGAGGCCCACGGCACCAACGTGCTGGCCGATTTCCCGAAAGGTTTCCCGGCCGGCTACCGCGAGCGCTTTGCTGCGCATTCGGCGGTGGTCGACATGCAGCACGTGCTGAGCCTGAGCGAAACCAATCCGCTGGTGATGAGCTTCTATCAGCCACTGGCCGGTGGCCGCCAGCAATTGCATTGCAAGCTGTATCACGCCGACACGCCGCTGGCACTGTCCGATGTGCTGCCGATTCTTGAAAACCTCGGGCTGCGTGTACTGGGCGAGTTCCCGTACCGTCTGCACCACGCCAATGGTCGCGAATTCTGGATTCATGACTTCGCCTTTACCTATGGCGAAGGTCTGAACCTCGATATCCAGCAGCTCAATGACACCTTGCAGGATGCGTTCGTGCATATCGTGCGCGGCGACGCTGAAAACGATGCGTTCAACCGTCTGGTGCTGACTGCCGGCCTGCCGTGGCGCGACGTGGCCCTGCTGCGTGCTTATGCGCGCTACCTGAAGCAGATTCGTCTGGGTTTCGATCTGGGCTATATCGCCAGCACCCTGAACAACCACACCGGCATTGCCCGCGAGCTGACGCGTCTGTTCAAGACCCGTTTCTACCTGGCGCGCAAGCTGGGTTCCGATGATCTTGATGACAAGCAGTTGCGCCTGGAACAGGCGATTCTGACTGCCCTGGACGACGTTCAGGTGCTCAACGAAGACCGCATCCTGCGTCGTTATCTGGACCTGATCAAGGCCACCCTGCGGACCAACTTCTATCAGGCTGATGCCAACGGGCATAGCAAGGGCTACTTCAGCTTCAAGTTCAACCCGCGCCTGATCCCCGAGTTGCCAAAGCCGGTGCCCAAGTTTGAAATCTTCGTCTACTCGCCGCGCGTCGAAGGCGTGCACCTGCGCTTCGGCAACGTGGCGCGTGGAGGCCTGCGCTGGTCGGATCGCGAAGAAGACTTCCGTACCGAAGTGCTGGGCCTGGTAAAAGCCCAGCAGGTGAAGAACTCGGTCATCGTGCCAGTCGGCGCGAAGGGCGGTTTTGTGCCGCGTCGTCTGCCGACCACCGGCAACCGTGATGAGGTGCAGGCTGAAGCGATTGCCTGCTACCGCATTTTCATCTCGGGGCTGCTGGACATCACCGACAACCTCAAGGAAGGCGTGCTGGTGCCGCCGGTCAATGTGGTGCGTCATGACGACGATGACCCGTATCTGGTGGTTGCCGCCGACAAGGGCACCGCGACCTTCTCCGACATCGCCAACGGCATCGCCATCGACTACGGCTTCTGGCTGGGTGACGCGTTCGCGTCCGGTGGTTCGGCCGGTTATGACCACAAGAAGATGGGCATCACCGCCAAGGGCGCGTGGGTAGGCGTGCAGCGTCACTTCCGTGAGCGCGACATCAATGTGCAGCAGGACAGCATCAGTGTGATCGGCATCGGCGACATGGCCGGTGACGTATTCGGCAACGGCTTGCTGATGTCCGACAAGCTGCAACTGGTTGCCGCATTCAACCACCTGCACATTTTCATCGATCCAAATCCGGACCCGGCCAGCAGCTTTGTCGAGCGCCAGCGCCTGTTCAATCTGCCGCGCTCGTCCTGGACCGACTACGACACCAGCATCATGTCCGCTGGCGGCGGGATCTTCCCGCGCAGCCTCAAGAGCATCGCCATTACCGAGCAGATGAAGGCGCGCTTCGACATCAAGGCTGACAAGCTGACCCCGACCGAATTGCTCCACGCGCTGCTCAAGGCTCCGGTCGATCTGTTGTGGAACGGCGGTATCGGCACCTACGTGAAGTCCAGCGAAGAGTCGCACGCCGACGTGGGCGACAAGGCCAACGATGCGCTGCGCGTCGATGGCAACGAGCTGCGCTGCAAGGTGGTGGGCGAGGGCGGCAACCTGGGCATGACCCAACTGGGCCGTGTCGAGTTCGGCCTCAATGGCGGCGCGACCAACACCGACTTCATCGACAACGCCGGTGGTGTGGACTGCTCCGACCACGAAGTGAACATCAAGATCCTGCTCAACGAGGTGGTGCAGGCCGGTGACATGACCGAGAAGCAGCGCAACCAGTTGCTCGAAAGCATGACCGACGAAGTGGGCCACCTGGTGCTGGGTAACAACTACAAGCAGACTCAGGCACTGTCGCTGGCAGCACGCCGCGCTTACGAGCGGATTGCCGAATACAAACGTCTGATGAATGACCTGGAGGCCCGTGGCAAGCTCGACCGGGCCATCGAGTTCCTGCCTGCCGAAGAACAGATTGCCGAGCGCGTGGCGGCCAAACAGGGCTTGAGTCGTGCCGAGCTGTCGGTATTGATCTCCTACAGCAAGATCGACCTCAAGGAAGCATTGCTGGAATCCCGTGTGCCGGATGACGATTATCTGGCGCGCGATATGGAAACTGCGTTCCCGCCATCGCTGGGTGCCAGATTTTCAACGGCCATGCGCAGTCATCGTCTGAAACGCGAAATTGTCAGCACGCAGATCGCCAACGATCTGGTCAACCACATGGGCATCACCTTCGTGCAGCGGCTCAAGGAGTCGACCGGCATGAGTGCTGCGGCTGTGGCCGGTGCTTACGTGATTGTGCGCGACATCTTCCACCTGCCGCACTGGTTCCGTCAGATCGAAGCGCTGGACTACAAGGTTTCCGCCGAGATCCAGCTGGCGCTGATGGATGAACTGATGCGTCTGGGGCGTCGTGCGACGCGCTGGTTCCTGCGCAGTCGCCGCAACGAGCTGGATGCCGGTCGTGACGTGGCGCACTTCGGTCCGCACCTTGCTGCACTGGGCCTCAAGCTTGACGAGTTGCTGGAAGACGGGCCTACCCGCGAGATCTGGCAGACGCGTTATCAGGCTTATGTCGAAGCCGGTGTGCCGGAACTGCTGGCGCGTATGGTGGCGGGTACGACGCACCTGTACACGCTGCTGCCGATTATCGAAGCCTCCGACGTGACCGGGCAGAACGCTGCCGACGTGGCCAAGGCGTACTTTGCCGTGGGCAGCGCGCTGGACATCACCTGGTACTTGCAACAGATCAGCAGCCTGCCGGTGGAAAACAACTGGCAGGCCCTGGCGCGTGAAGCGTTCCGTGACGATGTTGACTGGCAACAGCGGGCGATCACCGTGTCGGTCCTGCAAATGGCTGACGGTCCTTCGGAAATCGATGCGCGTCTGGCCCTGTGGCTGGAGCAGCACTCGCTGATGGTCGAGCGCTGGCGTGCCATGCTGGTCGAGCTTCGTGCGGCAAGCGGCACGGATTACGCCATGTACGCCGTTGCCAACCGTGAGCTGCTGGACCTGGCCATGAGTGGGCAGGCCCTGACGGTCTGACCGCTGTCGTAGCAAGGCCGTAAGCAAAAAAACCGCATCGAAAGATGCGGTTTTTTTGTGCGTGGTTACAGGCTTCAGGCTGTCGATCAAGCCGCTGACAGATGCTCGTACAGAATCGTCGCGCCGACGATGATCAATACGATGCCGCCGACGATTTCAGCGCGCTTGCCGACCATGGTGCCGAGCACCCGGCCCAGCATCACCCCGATGGTGACCATTACCGTGGTTGCCATACCAATCGCCAGGGCGGCAATCACGATATTGACGTCGACAAATGCCAAACCTACGCCGACCGCCAGTGCATCGATGCTGGTGGCGAATGCGGTGACGGCGAGAATCCAGAACGAGTGCTGGCCGGGTTTTTCCTGCTCTTCATCGTCATCGTGTTTGATGCCGTTGTAGATCATGTGCAGGCCCAGTACCAGCAACAAGGTGAAGGCAATCCAGTGGTCCCAGCTTTCAGCGAAGCGGGCGGCGACCTGGCCGATGCCCCAACCGATCACCGGGGTGATGGTCTCGATAGCGCCGAATATCAAACCGGTACGCAACGCTTCGATAAAGCGCGGTTTATGCAGGCTTGCTCCTTTACCAAGGGCCGCAGCAAAGGCGTCCGTGGACATGGCAAGCGCGAGAAAGAGGAGGGAAATCGGATTCACGGTTATATCCAGTCGGGCTATGAGTCAACGACGCAACCACACGCCCGACTTTAGGCATGGATGCATCGTTGGTCTCGCCAACCAGAAGGTGTTCGCACCACGGCATGCTGCCGAGAATGTTGATGCGAACGCTCTGTGACCGGAGTCAAGAGCAGGCTACTCCCCAACAAGGGCCGCCACTATAGCCATGTGAATGTGAAAAATATATGTACGTGTTCGATTGAGGGCAAAAAAAACCCCATCGCGAGGATGGGGTTCTTATGGTGCCTGCTTTCGTGCTTACACTTGAACGGCCGGGATGTTGGCGTTCGCAGCGGCTTCACGGAACTCGGCGATCTGATCGAAGCTCAGGTAGCGGTACACGTCCGCTGCCATGGTGTCGATCTGGTTGGCGTAGCCCATGTACTCTTCGACGGTCGGCAGGCGACCCAGAATCGAAGCAACGGACGCCAGCTCGGCGGAGGCCAGATAGACGTTCGCGCCGTCACCCAGACGGTTCGGGAAGTTACGGGTCGACGTCGACACTACGGTCGAGTTCGGTTCTACGCGTGCCTGGTTACCCATGCACAGCGAGCAGCCCGGCATTTCCATACGCGCGCCAGCTTTACCGTAGATGCCGTAGTAGCCTTCTTCGGTCAGTTGGTGAGCGTCCATCTTGGTCGGCGGCGACAGCCACAGACGCGTCGGCAGCTGGCCCTTGACCTGATCCAGCAACTTGCCCGCAGCGCGGAAGTGGCCGATGTTGGTCATGCAGGAGCCGATGAACACTTCGTCGATCTTCTCGCCCTGTACCGAAGACAGCAGGCGGGCATCGTCCGGGTCGTTCGGCGCGCAGAGCACAGGCTCTTTGACGTCGGCCAGATCGATTTCGATGATTTCGGCGTACTCGGCGTCCTTGTCGGCTTCCAGCAGCTCCGGGTTGGCAACCCAGGCTTCCATCGCCTGAGCACGACGCTCCAGGGTGCGCGGATCACCGTAACCCTGTTCGATCATCCAGCGCAGCAGGGTGATGTTCGAATTCAGGTATTCGATGATTGGCTCTTTGGCCAGCTTGATGGTGCAACCGGCAGCCGAACGCTCGGCAGAGGCGTCGGACAGCTCGAAAGCCTGCTCGATGCTCAGGTTGTCGAGGCCTTCGATTTCCAGGATGCGGCCGGAGAATGCGTTCTTCTTGCCTTTCTTCTCTACGGTCAGCAGGCCAGCCTGAATCGCGTAGTAAGGAATGGCGTGAACCAGGTCGCGCAGGGTGATGCCGGGTTGCATCTTGCCCTTGAAGCGAACCAGGATCGACTCAGGCATGTCCAGCGGCATGACGCCGGTGGCAGCGGCAAACGCCACCAGACCGGAACCGGCCGGGAAGGAGATACCGATCGGGAAGCGGGTGTGCGAGTCGCCACCGGTGCCGACGGTGTCCGGCAGCAGCATGCGGTTCAGCCAGCTGTGGATGATGCCGTCGCCCGGACGCAGGGAAACGCCGCCGCGGGTCATGATGAAGTCAGGCAGCGTGTGGTGCGTCTTGACGTCGATAGGCTTTGGATAGGCTGCAGTGTGGCAGAACGACTGCATGACCAGGTCGGTCGAGAAGCCCAGGCATGCCAGGTCTTTCAGCTCGTCGCGGGTCATCGGGCCAGTGGTGTCCTGGGAACCGACGGTGGTCATCTTCGGCTCGCAGTAGGTGCCAGGACGAACGCCTGCAACGCCGCACGCCTTGCCGACCATCTTCTGCGCCAGGGTGTAACCCTTGGTGCTTTCGGCTGGCTGGTCAGGGGTCTTGAACAGGTCGAACTCAGGCAGGCCCAGTTCGGCGCGCGCCTTGCTGGTCAGGCCGCGACCGATGATCAGCGGAATACGGCCGCCTGCGCGAACTTCGTCGAGCAGCACCGGAGTCTTCATTTCGAAAGTGGTGATGACTTCGTCGCTGTCGTGCTTGCACACCTTGCCGGCGTACGGGTAAACGTCGATCACGTCACCCATGTTGATGTTCGAGACATCGAATTCGATTGGCAGGGCGCCGGCATCTTCCATGGTGTTGTAGAAGATCGGGGCAATCTTGCTGCCGAAGCAGAAACCACCGGCACGCTTGTTCGGTACGTAAGGAACGTCGTCGCCGAAGAACCACAGTACCGAGTTGGTTGCCGATTTACGCGAGGAACCGGTACCGACCACGTCGCCGACGTAGGCAATAGGGAAACCCTGACCGCGCATTTCTTCGATCTGTTTCATCGGGCCGATAGAGCCCTGAACGTCTGGAACGATGCCGTCACGGGCCATTTTCAGCATGGCAAGGGCGTGCAGCGGGATGTCTGGACGGGACCAGGCATCAGGTGCCGGGGACAGGTCGTCGGTGTTGGTTTCGCCGGTGACCTTGAAGACGCGCAGGCTGATCTTGTCGGCCAGCGTCGGACGCTTCTTGAACCACTCGCCGTCAGCCCAGGACTGCAGGACAGCCTTGGCGTGAGCGTTGCCGTTTTTGGCTTTTTCGGCCACGTCGTGGAAGGCATCGAACATCAGCAGGGTGTGCTTGAGCTGTTCGGCGGCGACCGGCGCGAGGGTGGCGTCGTCGAGCAGTTCAACCAGGGTGACGATGTTGTAGCCGCCCTGCATGGTGCCCAACAGTTCGGTTGCACGTTTTTTGTCGATCAGGGGAGAAGTGGCTTCGCCCTTGGCCAGGGCAGACAGGAAACCGGCCTTGACGTAAGCGGCTTCGTCAACGCCTGGCGGAACGCGGTTGGTGATCAGATCGACAAGGAAAGCTTCTTCGCCAGCCGGGGGATTCTTCAGCAGCTCGACCAGGCCTGCAGTTTGTTCGGCGTTAAGCGGCTGGGGCACGATGCCCTGGGCGGCACGCTCTTCGATGTGTTTACGGTAGGCTTCAAGCACAGTATTAACCCTCATCAGTGGTCCCAAATGGGTGTCCGGGACGCTCATCCAGAAATCGTCCGTACCCACGCAAGGCTTATTGAGCCTTGTTGGCAGGGTGTCGGCGATTCCTAACAGAAGCTGTTTTCAAAGTTTTACGCCTGCAGAACGGGGGGAGTGACGGTCGACACGGCCATTCTTGATGAGGGAATGGCCTGTCGACGCCGCAATGCGGGGTTAACCTGACTGTGCTCGTGACGCTTTGAAAACAGCTTCCAACGGACATTGGCGCCTTAAAAGGCTCGCTGATTCTACGCCAAAACTTCGCTAAAGGTAAGTTAGCCCCTACATCTTCGGGGGTGAACTTGCTTAGACAAAGGGCTAACATGAGCCCCTGTTTCGCCTTCCCCAGTCCTGCCTGACATGCCCGATTACATTATCAAAACCCCCTGCGTCGGCCTTTGCTCCACTGTTTACGGGGACCTGGTGTGCCGTGGCTGCAAGCGGTTCCACCACGAGGTCATCCACTGGAACGGCTATAACGAGGATGAAAAAAGAGCGGTCTGGCTGCGTCTGGAGCAACTGCTGGTCCAGGTGATGACTGCCAAGCTCGAAGTCTTCGATGCCGACAAGCTGCGTGCGCAGCTGACCCAGCGCAAGATCCGCTTTGTGCCACACCAGTCCGAATACTGCTGGGCTTACCAGTTGATCGCCCGTGGCGCACGGGTCATCAGCCAGGTCGAGGCCTACGGTTTCGTGTTGTTGCCGGAGTTTCGCGACTGGACGCTGCCGGAACTGCGCGATGCCATCGACCGCGAGTTTTTCCTGCTCTCCGAGGCGCACTATCAGCGCTATATCGCGCCGGGCTTTCTGCGCGACGCATTCGGCGCGTGACAAAACCGGCATGCTTTTGTGTCGCGAGGTACCGTGGCTCCTCGTATAATGCGCGGCCGTGCCTCTCCGTCATTCTGTGAGCCTATGTACCCGATCCCTGAAATCGAAGCCTTTCTGCTTTGCCGCACCCCCGACAGCTGGGTCCAGGCCGCGCTGCGCAATCTGGACATCCTGCTGATCGACCATGCGAACAACGAGAAGAAGGCCGCCGGGGCTGCGTTCCAGTTCATGTTTCAGTACAACGACAAGTTCGACCTGTTGAGCAAGATGTCGCGTCTGGCCCGGGAAGAGCTGCGCCACTTCGAGCAAGTCATCAGCATTATCAGAAAGCGCGAGATCCCCATGGCCAACATCAGCTCGGCCCGTTATGCCGGAGCGCTGCGCAAGCTGGTGCGCAATCACAACCCCTACCGGCTGACCGATGCGCTGATCGTCGGTGCCATCGTCGAGGCTCGTTCCTGTGAGCGATTCGCCGCGCTGGTGCCGCATCTTGACGAAGAGCTGGCCAAATTCTATGGCGGTCTGCTGAAGTCCGAAGCGCGGCACTTTCAGGATTACCTCAAGCTGGCTTACAGCTATGGCGACAAGGCTGATATCGATGCCAAGATCGAGGAGATCCGTCTGGCCGAGCGTGAGCTGATCGAAAGCCCTGACGAAGAGTTCCGCTTTCACAGTGGCGTCCCTGTCGCCGCCTGATTCCTCTCGCACGTCCGCCCCCCAAAACGACCGCCTTGCCAGCGGTCGTTTTTTTATGGGGATTTAGTAAGCACACTAATAAATGCTTTGACAACGGCTGCCTAGGCAGTAATATTTTGCAATCACTGCCTAGGCAGCTATCTGGGTCAATCCGTGAAACATTTCAGCCCCGACAATTTCGAATCCAGCCTCATCGGGCTGCTGGTCGGTCGTACCAATGCGCTCAAAGACCGCATGCTCGACAAGTACCTGCTGCCCTATGACGTGACGTTCGCGCAGTTCAAGGTGCTGATCATCATTGCCCAGTTTTCTACCGATACCCCCGTGGAATTGTGTCGGCACCTGTCACTGGACAGCGGTTCGATGACCCGCATGCTCGATCGTCTGGAACAGAAAGGGCTGGTGGTGCGCAAGCGCTCCGCGACCGATCGTCGTCAGGTGCGTCTGGCGCTGACCGAGCAGGGACAGGCGCTTTCCGATCTGTTGCCGCAGATTGGCGCCGACGCGATGAATGACACGTTCGCCGCGCTCGACAGTGAAGAGGTCGAGACCCTGACAAGGATTCTCACCAAAGTACTGGTGGCCGCCGATGACCACATCACCCTGACTCGTCTGAGCTTCAACCCCAAAGCTAAAAGCTGAGCGGCAGACCTGTCGGCAGGCGTGCGCCTGCCCCTCGTCCCTGTCTCGCCGCTTCGCTGATAAAAAGGTAACTGCCATGGCCACTGCCGCCACTGAAAACACATCTGCCCCGTCCTCACAGCAAACGCCGAAGCCCGGCAAGCGCAAGTTCCTGCTGATCGGGCTCGCCGTCATCGTCGTGATTCTTGGTTTGGCCATCTGGGCCTGGTACGAGTTTTACGGCCAATGGAGCGAAGAGACTGATGACGCCTACGTGAATGGCAACGTCGTCGAAATCACCCCGTTGGTCACCGGAACCGTTATCAGCATTGGTGCCGATGACGGGGATCTGGTGCACGAAGGGCAGGTACTGCTCAAATTCGACCCGAGCGATGCCGAAGTCTCGCTGCAAAGCGCCGAGGCCAATCTGGGCAAGGTTGTACGTCAGGTGCGTGGTTTGTACAGCAATGTCGATGGCATGAAGGCACAACTGGCTGCGCAGCGTACCGCCGTGCAGACCGCTCAGGAGAACTATAACCGGCGGCGCAGTCTGGCCGCGGGCGGGGCGATTTCCCAGGAAGAGCTGTCGCATTCCAGAGACAGCCTGACCAGCGCGCAAAGTGAGTTGAACAATATTCAGCAGCAATTGAGCACCAGCGTGGCGCTGGTCGATGACACGGTTGTCTCTTCACATCCCGACGTCAAGGCTGCTGCCGCCCAGTTGCGTCAGGCCTTTCTGGCCAATGCACGCAGTACGCTGGTAGCGCCGGTCACCGGTTATGTGGCCAAGCGCAGCGTGCAACTGGGCCAGCGCATTCAGCCGGGCACCGCGACCATGGCTGTGATCCCGCTGGATCAGTTGTGGATCGATGCCAACTTCAAGGAAACCCAACTGGGCAAGATGCGCATTGGTCAGCCGGTGGAAATCAGCTCCGACCTGTATGGCAGCGATGTGAAGTACAGCGGCACTATCGACAGCCTGGGGGCTGGCACCGGCAGTGCCTTTGCGCTGTTGCCGGCACAGAACGCGACGGGTAACTGGATCAAGATCGTCCAGCGTGTGCCGGTCCGTGTACATATCAACCCTGAAGAGCTGGCGAAGCATCCGTTGCGCATCGGTCTGTCGACCACCGTCGAGGTCAATCTGCATGACCAGAGCGGTCCGGTGCTGGCGCAACAGCCGCGCAAGCAGGCCGCTTTCAGTACTCAGGTTTACGCCGCGCAGCTGGCCGACGCTGATGCGTTGATCGCCCGTCTGATTCACGAGAACAGTGCTTCCAGTGGCAAGACTGCCGTTCAGCGCTGAACCGCCAATCCGTGAACCCCGGCCGCTTGGCCGGGGTGTCGCACTCGTCTTCAGGGATTTGCGATGAGCAACAACGCCCCCGCTTCTTTCACCCCGCCAAGCCTGTTGCTGTGCACCATCGGTCTGTCGCTGGCGACCTTCATGCAAGTGCTCGATACCACGATTGCCAACGTGGCGTTGCCGACCATCGCCGGCAACCTGGGGGTCAGCTCCGAGCAGAGCACCTGGGTTATTACCTCGTTCGCAGTCAGCAACGCGATTGCCTTGCCGCTGACCGGCTGGCTCAGTCGCCGCTTTGGCGAGGTGAAGCTGTTTCTATGGGCCACCATTCTGTTCGTGATGGCGTCGTTTCTGTGTGGCATTTCCCAGTCCATGCCGGAACTGGTGGGGTTCCGGGCGTTGCAGGGCATGGTGGCCGGTCCTCTTTATCCGATGAGCCAGACATTGCTGATCGCGGTTTATCCTCCGGCGAAAAGGGGCATGGCGCTGGCATTGCTGGCGATGGTGACGGTGGTTGCGCCTATCGCCGGGCCGATCCTCGGTGGCTGGATCACTGACAGTTACAGTTGGCCGTGGATTTTCTTTATCAACATCCCCATCGGCCTGTTCGCTGTGCTGGTGGTGCGTTCGCAGATGGCTAAAAGGCCGGTCAGCACCGCTCATCAACCGCTGGATTACATCGGCTTGCTGGCCTTGATTGTCGGTGTCGGCGCGTTGCAGATAGTGCTCGACAAAGGCAATGATCTGGACTGGTTCGAGTCGAACTTCATCATCTTCGGTTCGCTGATTTCGCTGGTCGCGCTGGTCTTCTTCGTGATTTGGGAAATGACCGACAAGCATCCGATCGTCAACCTGCGGCTGTTTGCCTACCGCAATTTCCGTATCGGTACGCTGGTCATGATCGGCGGCTATTCAGGCTTCTTCGGTATCAACCTGATTCTGCCGCAGTGGTTGCAGACCCAGATGGGTTACACCGCGACCTGGGCGGGGCTGGCCGTCGCACCGATTGGCATCCTGCCGGTGCTGATGTCGCCCTTTGTCGGCAAGTACGCGCACAAATTCGACCTGCGTCTGCTGGCAGGGCTGGCGTTTCTGGCGATGGGGCTGAGCTGTTTCATGCGTGCCGGCTTCAACACTGACGTGGACTTCGAGCACGTGGCAATGGTGCAGTTGTTCATGGGCATTGGTGTGGCGCTGTTCTTCATGCCCACCCTGAGCATTCTGCTGTCCGACCTGCCGCCCAATCAGATCGCCGATGGTTCAGGGCTGGCAACCTTCCTGCGCACCCTGGGCGGCAGCTTCGCAGCCTCGCTCACCACCTGGATCTGGATTCGCCGCGCCAACCAGCATCATGCCTACCTGAGTGAAAACATCAGCACCTTCGACCCGACAACCCGGCATGCCCTCGACAGCCTGGGCGGCGCGAGCCCGCAGGCCTACGCCCAGCTGGAACGCACCCTCAACGCGCAGGCCTACATGATGTCCACGGTGGACTACTTCTACCTGCTGGGCTGGGTATTTGCGGGGCTGATTCTGCTGGTCTGGCTGGCCAAACCGCCGTTTGGTGCCAAGGCGGGGCCAGCGGCGGGGGGCGGGCACTAGTTGCTTATGCGCCTGACTGAACCGTGCCTTGGCCAAATTGCCCCAAGGCGCTTTTCAACCGCGATGGCATTGACGACGCAGAGTGCGACTGCATTACTGCGCGGAGCGTGGGAACGATAAATCAAATGCCGTCTTCGCGAATAAGCGAAGCGTCGTCTGGTCCGCTCCTGCGCCCAGCCAGACCTCAATGCCGCCAGAACGCCGGTACACACAGCACCAGCACGGTAATGATCTCCAGTCGGCCAAGCAGCATGCCGCCGGACAGAATCCACTTGGCAGCATCGGGCAGGGTAGAGAAGTTGCCCGCAGGCCCAATCACCTCGCCCAGCCCCGGCCCTACGCCGGACACAGTGCTGGCAGCGCCGGTCAGTGCAGTCATCCAGTCCAGCCCGAGCAGCGACAGCATCAGTGCGATCAGGCAGATAGTGATGGTGAAGAAAAACGAAAAGGTCAGAATCGAGCGAACGATTTCGTCGTCCAGTCGATGGCCGTTGTATTTCTGCTTCATCACCGCGCGTGGGTGAATCAGTTGATTAAGGTTGGTCTTGAGCAGGATATAGGCGACCTGAAAGCGGAAGATCTTCACCCCGCCCGCCGTCGAGCCCGAACAGCCGCCGATGAAACCCAGATAGAAAAACAACATCAGCGAGAAGTTGCCCCACAGGCTGTAGTCACCGAGTGCAAAACCGGTAGTTGTCACCACCGACGTCACGTTCAGCGCCACGTGACGCAGCGTCTCGGTCCACGGCAGGTCGGTGGTGTTGGCGTACCAGACAGTCATTACCAGCCAGGTGACCAATAGCAGCCCGATCAGCCCCTGCACCTGCTCATCCTTGATCAACGCCTTGCGATTACCGCGCAGGGTCGCGACATACAGGGTAAAGGGCAGGCTGCCGAGGATCATCACCACAATCGCGACCCAATGCACCGCAGGCTGCGGCCACTTGGCCAGCGACAGGTCGGAGGTAGAGAACCCGCCCGTGGAAATGGCCGACATCGCATGGTTGATCGCATCGAACAGGCTCATGCCCGCCGCCCAGAAGGCCAGGCTGCCCAGCGCGGTAAAGCCGACATAGGCCAGCACAATGAACTTGGCCACCATGTGCGAGCGGGGCATTACCTTTTCCGAGCGGTCCGAGGATTCGGTCTGGAACAGGCGCATGCCACCAATGCGCAGCAACGGCAGAATCGCCACGGCCATACCGATGAAGCCGATACCGCCAAGCCAGTGCAGCATCGAACGCCAGATCAGAATGCCCGGTGACATGCTGTCCAGATGGCTGAGCACGGTGGAACCGGTGGCGGTGATGCCTGACATGCTTTCAAAGAACGAATCGGTGTAACTGATGTGCTGGGTCAGCAGAAAGGGCAGGGCGGCGAAGATGCACACCACGATCCAGCTGGAGACGGTCAGCATGTACATGTCCCGCGGGCGCAACTGGACGTTGTCGGGGCGTCCGGGCACCACCAGCGCCAGGCCGGCGATAAAGGTGATGGCACTGGCCCACAGAAACTCGCGCAGGTCCTCGAAACGGTCGTAGATGACCAGCGTGGCCATGGGCACGATCATGGCGACAGCCAGGGTGATCAGGAAGATGCCGATAATGAAACCGATGATGCGAAAGGTCGGCAACGACATGAATGGCTCGGGCGGGTGTGAGGGAAGGCGCCATTCTACCCGCGCTTGAAGGCATGTAAACCAGTGCAGCCAGGGGCAAGGTTCGACAGAGTGGGTAAGGAATTGTCCGTCGCACTCGTTATTGACGGTAAACAGGCTCTAGAATGCTCGATCACTTTTCAAGGAGACCGCCCATGCAGGCGCTCGACGTTTTGCTCAATCGCGTATCGGTTCCGCGACTGGTCGACCCGGCCCCGGATGCTGCGCAGCGGGAAATCATGTTCGGTGCGGCGCTGCGCTCACCGGATCATGGACAGCTCAAGCCTTATCGTTTCCTGACCGTCGAAGGTACGGCCCGTGAGCGTATGGGCGAGCTGTTGGTGGAAGCGCTGCAGCAAAGTAGCGGTGAGATTACCCCGCAGGCGCTGGAAAAGGCCCGTCTGGGACCGTTGCGCGCACCCTTGGTCGTGGTGGTGATCGCTCGCTTGCAAGACCATTTCAAGGTTCCGCGTTCGGAACAGATGATCACCGCCGGGTGCGCCGCCCACGGCGTGTTGCTGGCGGCATATGCACTGGGTGTCGGCGCGGTCTGGAGGACGGGTGAGCTGTGCTATACGCCACACGTCGCCAAAGGGTTCGGGCTTGAGGCCGACGAAGAGGTGATTGGCTTTCTATACCTCGGCACCCCGCAGAACCCGCCGCGCGAAGCCCCGAAAGTCGACGTTGGCGGGTTTGTCAGCGAGTGGCAAGGCTAAACAGATGATGAGCTGAGCGGTTCTCTGGGCAGATCCAGCGTGGCAATGAAGCCGCCGTCCGGGTGATTGCCCAGCATCAGAGTGCCGCCATGTCGCTCCGCTGCGCGTTTGGCGATCGCCAGCCCCAAGCCGTGACCGGGCGTGGTCTGGCCGGGGGCGCGATAAAACGGCTCGCCCAGTTGCGCAAGGTGCTCTTCGGCAACGCCTGGGCCGTGATCGCGAACACTCAGGCGGACCTGACTGTCGACCTGGCTCGCCTGCAGATCAATGCGCTGCCCTGTGGGGTTGAAGCGCAAAGCGTTGCGCAGCAGGTTATCCAACGCCCGTTCGATCATGTCCGGCCAGCCCTTCAGGTGCAGGTCATGCTGCACCTGGACGCGAATGTTCTGGTCGACACCGTCCAGTTGCGTGTCGTTTTTCAAGCGTTGCAGAAGTGCATCGAGGTCCACGGGTTCAGGGCCACGAAGCTCTGCGTCGAGGCGCGCCAGGGCCAGAATCTCGCTGATCAGCGCTTCCAGCCGGTCGCATTCGCGGCCTAGACGCGGCCAGAGCTTTTCACGCTCGGCAGGCTCCGCACGTTCAGCCAGCGCCAGGGCGATACGCAGCCGGGCCAGTGGCGAACGAAGTTCATGTGACACATCACGCAACAGCTGCCGCTGGCTGCCGATAAGGCTTTGCAGGCGTGCGCCCATACGGTTGAAGTCAGTGGCCAGCACGCCGAATTCATCACGCCGGTTGGCCAGTTGGCCGAGGCTGTGCTGTTGATAGCTGGTCTGCCCCAGATCATGCACCGCGCCGCGCAGACGGCTCAGCGGTCGGGTGATCGAGAGCGTTACGAACAGGCTGAAAAGGGTCAGCACCACCAGCGCAATACCCAGCGCACTCAGCGGCCACATCAGGCTCTGACGGTGCCACTCGTCGAGCTCCGGGTGCGGAACGCGGTAGATGAACAGGTACGTTTCACCGGTTTTCGGACTGCTGTATTCGGTTGCCAGACGGCGCCAGGGCAGTTTGCGGCCCTGATCCTCGTCGGCCTGCTGGCGCGCTTCGAGCGCAGCGGCGCGTGGCGGGAAAGTGCCACGCACCATAGGCTCGCCGCTGTCGCTCAGCACCTGAACATCGATACGATTGCGTCGTTTGATATCCTGAAGGAAATCCTGAGCGTTATCCGCGCCCTTTTCTTCGAAGCGTTGGGTCCATTGTTCCGGCAGTGAGTTGAGCACCGGATGACGATTGAGAATCCATGCATCCTGATTGAGCATGTGCCCGACGAGCACCGACAGGCCTCCCACCAGAGCAATGGCCAGCCAGAAGCTGGCCAGGATTCGCCAGAACAATGAACGCACAGGATTCCCTCGATNGCCCGGCATGCGTATGCATGCCGGGTCTGGTTCAAGTCATCTGGCCAGACGGCCTGACCATTACTGCATCTTTGCAGCTTTTTCCGCTTTCCAGGCTTTGAATTCGGCCCATTCGGCGCGACGCTCGTCCTGCCGTTTCTTGATTTCGTCGAACTGCTTCTGCTGTTCAGGGCTCAGCAGTACACGAATGGCGCTGTCGGTCTCGGCGCGCTTGGCATTGATTTCGTTGTACATCGCTTTCTGCTCGGGGGCAGGCATCTTGTCCAGATAGCGTTGAGTGATCTCATGGTGTTCGTGCTTCTGCTCGCGCATCAGCCGGTCGATCTGCTGACGCTGTTCACGGCTCAGGTCCAGGTCTCGCAGAGGGCCGGGGCCTCGACGCATTTCCGGACCAGGGCCTGGCTCGCCCATAGGGCCGCGACGCATGTCTGGACCTGGGCCACGATCAGGACGATCAAGGCGCATTGCCGGCGCATCTGCGTCAGGGCCACCCGCTGGCGGAGGTGGTGGTGCAGCCATGACAACGGTGGGCAGGGCAGTGGCGAACATCAAAGCGATCAGGGTCTTGCGCATGGTGTATCTCCTTGTCTCTAGTGCGGCTCGATGCCGATGAGCCCAGTTTAGGGAGATCAAGGTCAAGCGCAGTCAGCGCTTGGTAAAGCTTGTGTAAGGGGGCAGATACTTACAAAGCATAATAATAGCCGCGGCTGCGCAGGGCGACGATGCGTGGGCGACCGTCAGCGTGAGGGCCGATTTTCTTGCGCAGGTTGCTGACGTGCATGTCCAGGCTGCGGTCGTAGAGCGTCAGTTTGCGGCCCAGCGCCAGTTGCGCCAGTTCCTGCTTGTCCAGTGGTTCGCCGGGCTGGCGCATCAGTGCTTCAAGCAGACGGCTTTCGGAGACGGTGAGGGTCAGTTCCTTTTCGTCGACACTGACCACGCCGCGCATCGGGCTGAAGGTCAGGTCGCCCAGTTCCAGTTGCGTAGACGACGCCACCGGGTGACTGCGACGCAGCACGGCGCGCAGGCGCGCGGTGAGCTCACGCGGGTCGCAGGGTTTTGCCAGGTAGTCATCAGCGCCCAGTTCAAGGCCCAGAATGCGGTCCAGCGGTTCGCCGCGTGCCGAGAGCATGACCACCGGCAGGTCCGGGTGGTCATTGCGCAATTGCTTGAGCAGTTCCAGGCCGCTGCCATCAGGCAGCATCACGTCCAGCACCACGGCCGCCGGAGCTGCATCGGCCAGAGCCTGACGCGCACTGGCCCCGTCGTGACAGGCGCGCACCTGAAAGCCTTCCTGGCTCAGCCAACTGCTCAGCAGTTCGCACAGCTCCTGATCATCATCAATTAGTAACAGCTCGCTCATGACTCACTCAATTTAGCCACTGCCGACGTTGCCTACGCCAACCGCTGACCAATATACCGCACAGAAGGGCGAACATCGCAACGCCACCGCCTGCGACGAACCATTGTTGTTGCTCGGTCAGCAAGCGAGGAGGCGCTGCCGACAGTGCTTCTTTGAGCTGCAACTTGAGCTTTTGGTTCTCTTGGCGCAAACGTGTCAACAAGGCGTTGTCGCGTTCCGGATCGACGTTTTGCAACTGCCGTGTCAGCTCGTCGCGCTGACGCTCGCTGTCCTTGAGCCGCAACTGAAGGTCGGCAATCTGATTGGCGGGGCTGGGCAGGTGCAAAGGCTGCACTGCGCCGCTCTCAGTGACCGTCTCGGCGTTCACCTGAAACCCTGTCGCCATCAAAACTGCCAACAGACACCACGTACCTGAACGCATCTGAACTCCCTTTTACCGAGCCGTATAAATTCGCACATTGAGCAGGGTATCGGCAGGGTGTCAGGAAGGATGAGCAAGAGGCGGGGTTCAATACGGCTATGCCTCGGTTGAGGCAGAGCCGTAAGGGTGTCAGAGGAGGTGATCAGGGCAGGACGAGCTTGAATGGCTTGACCACGACATTGGCATAAACGCCTGCCGCAACATATGGATCGGCTTCGGCCCACGCCTTGGCGGCGCTTTGCGATTCAAACTCGGCCACGATCAGGCTGCCGCTGAAACCGGCAGCACCCGGGTCGTTGCTGTCGACTGCCGGGTGTGGACCGGCCAGTACCAGACGGCCTGCGTCCTTGAGCGCGTGCAAGCGCTCAAGGTGTGCCGGGCGCACGCTGAGGCGTTTTTCCAGCGAGTTTTCGACGTCGGTGGCGATGATTGCGTAGAGCATGTCAGTCCTCGGATTTGGTCGTATTGGGAGCGGTGTCGTGCAGATGGCGTGACAGGTAGATCCCTTGGCCGACCAGGAAGATCAGGGTCATGCCCAGGCTGCCGAATACTTTGAAGTCGACCCAGAATTCCTGATAGGTGAAGGCCACGTACAGGTTGGCCGCGCCGCAGAACAGGAAGAATACGATCCAGGCGATGTTGAGCCGGGTCCAGATCGCCGCTGGCAGGGTCAATGCGTGGCCCATGATGCGCTGGATAAGCGGGCGGTCACCGATGAAATGACTGCCGGCGAAAGCCACGGCAAATAGCCAGTTGACCACCGGGGCTTTCCATTTCAGGAAGGTTTCGCTGTGGAAGGCCAGTGTCAGACTGCCAAACACCAGACAGGCGACCAGTGTGAGCCACTGGCTTTTTTCCAGCTTGCGCTGTTTGAGGTAAAGAATGCCGTAGACCACCACCGAACTGATGATCAGCATCGCCGTTGCGCTGAAAATGCCGCCTACCATATAAGTATTGCCGAGGATATCCACGGCACGCGGCTCGGTTTTGTAAACGATGAAAAACAGGAGCAGCGGGATGAAGTCAATGAATTGTTTCACAATGGCAGCCAGAAGCAGGATGTGGCGGCATAATAACAAACATCAATGAACACGAAAGCACCACTATGAATGTTGACCTGCACTGCCACAGCACCGCTTCCGACGGGGCGCTCTCGCCCACGGCACTGGTTGCCCGTGCTCATGAAAACGGCGTGCGCGTCCTTTCGCTGACCGACCACGACACCCTCGAAGGGCTTGAAGAAGCCCGCGCGGTAGCGCATTCATTGGGCATGCAGCTGGTCAACGGTGTGGAGCTGTCCTGCACCTGGGGCGGTGCGACCATCCATATTCTGGGCTATGGATTCGATACCCAGGCCCCGGCGCTGACTGAAGCTATCAGCCGTTTGCATGAGGGACGCTGGCTGCGTGCTGAAGAAATCAGCCGCAAATTGGCGATCAAAGGTATGCCTGGCGCGCTGGAAGGTGCTCGCGCGATCCAGCAGGAGCTGGGTGACAGCGGTAATGCGCCTGCGCGTCCACACTTTGCTGACTTCATGGTGCGCGCAGGTTTCGTCAAGGACCGCGCCGAGGCGTTTCGCAAATGGCTGGGTGCTGGCAAACTGGGCGATGTGAAGCAGCACTGGCCAACGCTGGAAGAAACCGTCGCCACCTTGCGGGCATCGGGTGCATGGGTCAGCCTCGCGCATCCTTCACATTATGACTTTACTCGCAGTAAACGGCGTAAACTGGTCGGCGATTTCGTCCAGGCCGGTGGGCACGCCATAGAAGTGGTCAATGGCATGCAGCCTGCCGATCAGGTCGGGACCCTGGCCATCCTTGCACGCGAGTTCGGTCTGCTGGTTACTGCCGGCAGCGACTTCCACGGTCCTGGCAACTGGGGCGAGATCGGCACTTATCGTCCCGTGCCTGAAGATCTACCGCCTTTGTGGTGCAGATTCAAATATGAACAGCCTACTGCCGCCGTCTGAACAGGAAGTTACCGTGAGTCAATTTTTCCAGGTCCATCCGGAAAACCCGCAGCCGCGCCTGATCAAACAGGCCGCGGAAATCATAAAAGCCGGCGGGCTGGTGGTGTACCCGACAGATTCGTCCTATGCGCTGGGTTGCCAGATCGGTGACAAGAGCGCCATCGAGCGTATCCGCCGTCTGCGTCAGCTGGACGACAAGCACAACTTCACCCTGATGTGCTGCGACCTGTCGCAACTGGGGCTTTTTGCCAAGGTCGACACTGGCGCTTTCCGTGCCCTCAAGGCGCACACCCCAGGGCCTTACACCTTTATTCTCAACGCCACCCGTGAGGTGCCGCGCCTGGTGCTGCACCCCAAGCGCCGCACCATCGGCCTGCGGGTGCCAAGCCATCCCATCGCCCAGGCCCTGCTGGAGCAATTGGGTGAGCCGCTGATGAGCGTCAGCCTGATCATGCCGGGCGACAGCGTGCCGCTCAGCGATCCCTACGAGATGCGTCAGATTCTCGAGCATCAGGTCGACCTGATCATCGACGGCGGGATCGGCGGTATTTCGGCGTCCACGGTCATTAACCTGGCCGAGGGTGAACCTCAGGTCGTTCGGGTCGGCTGCGGTGATCCAACGCCGTTCGGTGAACGCGCTTAATGACCGTCGTCGAGGCAGTCGACAGCCAGGCTGACGCCCAGCAGGAGCTGCCGTTCGCGCTGGTCTACGGGCGTGCGGTCACGCAGATGCCGCTGGACCTGTACATCCCGCCCGATGCGCTGGAGGTCTTTCTTGAGGCGTTCGAGGGGCCGCTCGACCTGCTGCTGTACCTGATCCGCAAACAGAACATCGACATCCTCGATATTCCCGTTGCCGAGATCACCAAGCAGTACATGGGTTACGTCGAGCTGATGAAAACCGTGCGCCTGGAGCTGGCTGCCGAGTATCTGGTCATGGCCGCCATGCTGGCTGAGATCAAGTCGCGCATGCTGTTGCCGCGCTCGGCGGAAGTCGAAGAGGAAGAAGGCGATCCACGCGCCGAGCTGATTCGCCGCCTGCAGGAATACGAACGCTTCAAGGTCGCCGCCGAAGGTATTGACGGCCTGAGCCGGGTGGGCCGCGATGTCATCGTGCCGAAACTGGACGCTCCCGAAGCCCGCGCACGCAAGTTGCTGCCGGATGTCAGCCTTGAAGAAGTGCTGATGTCGATGGCCGAAGTACTGCACCGTGGCGACATGTTCGAAAGCCACCAGGTCAGCCGCGAGGCGCTGTCGACGCGTGAGCGCATGAGCGACGTGCTGGAACGTCTCAAGGGCAGCGGTTTTGTGCCGTTCGCCGAGCTGTTTACCGCAGAAGAAGGGCGTCTGGGTGTGGTCGTGACATTTATGGCGGTGCTGGAGCTGGTCAAGGAATCCCTTGTCGAGCTGGTCCAAAACGAGCCCTTTGCGGCGATCCATGTCCGGGCGCGAGCCGAGTAGAGCAAGAACACACCCATGAACCTCAACGAACCGCGTGAACTGGCCCCGTTGCTTGAAGCCTTTCTGCTGGCCTCCGGAAAGCCGCAGACAATGGAGCGGCTGTATGAGCTGTTCGAAGAGGGCGAGCGTCCCGAGCCGCCGATTTTCAAAAAAGCGCTGGAGGTGCTGCGTAAGTCTTGCGAGGGGCGTGCTTTCGAACTCAAGGAAGTCGCTTCGGGGTATCGCCTGCAGATTCGTGACCGGTTCTCCCCTTGGGTCGGACGGTTGTGGGAAGAACGGCCGCAGCGTTACTCCCGCGCCATGCTGGAAACCCTGGCGTTGATCGCTTATCGCCAGCCGATCACGCGGGGCGAAATTGAAGACGTGCGCGGTGTTGCGGTGAACAGCCACATCGTCAAGACCCTGCTGGAACGCGAGTGGATTCGGGTGGTGGGCTATCGTGACGTGCCCGGTAAGCCGGCGATGTTTGCCACCACCAAGGGTTTTCTGGATCACTTCAACCTCAAAAGCCTGGACGAGCTGCCGCCGCTGGCCGACCTGCGCGAGATGGAAACCGAGCCGGTCCTGGATTTCGAAGACGCCCCCGTACCCGCGCACCTGCAAGCCCTGGCCGACGCCAGCCTCGACCCGGACGCAGAGCCCGAAGCCCCGCGTGACGAAACCAGCTTCCGCAGCCTGCTGGTGGAGCTGGATTCGATGGAGCAAGGCCTCAAGACCGATTTCGACGACCTGCTGCGGGCGGAGCCAGAGCCTGAAGACGACAAAGGCGACGATGAGGTCTGATTGACTATCGCTCCCACGCTGAAGCGTTCAGCGTGATACACAAGTCTCGTGGGAGCGAGCCGGGCGACGCTTCGCTTGCTCGCGAAGGCGATGGTGCAGGCTCGCTATTTTCGGATTCTGTACGGGCCCTTTCGCGAGCAAGCTCGCTCCCACAAGACCTGTATGTAGCCATTAGCGCTCTGCGTCCTCTTGATACCTCGTCCTGGAGCGTGCAGCGCACTTCGGTCGAATTCATACGCCTGACCAGAGTCACATACGATATCCCTCGCCATGAGAACCGCTGCCCATGAGTTCGACCAAGAACCCCTGCATCAGCCTGTGCAAGTTCGATGATGATATCTGCCTGGGCTGTGGCCGCAGCAAGCGTGAAATCAAGGCCTGGAAGAAACTCGACAAGGATGACAAGCGCACGGTACTCGATGAGTCCGCCAAGCGGCTGGCGAAGCTCAAGACCGCCGGTCGTAAAAAGAAGAAGTGATTCGGGCATTTGCCACTGACGCTGGATGCGTAAACCGGCGCAGGGGCGTATGATGGCCGACCCTCGGCGATCAAGTGTCGCCCGGGCTTTCAAGTATTTCGCCCTGCCGCTATCCACAGCGCGCCGGGCACAGGTCTTGCCGGTTCTCGGCCAGCCCTGATTCGACACACCGGGAGGTGCCCAGATGAGTGAAAAAGACAAGCAGGACAGCCAGGAAATCGGACCCGCAGGCGAAAAGCTGCAGAAGGTTCTGGCGCGCATTGGCGTGGGTTCACGCCGTGACGTAGAAGCCTGGATTACCCAAGGCCGCATCAAGGTCAATGGCAAGGACGCGACCCTCGGTCAACGCGTCGACCTGCATGACGCCATCAGTGTCGATGGGCGCGTCATCAAGCGCGAAGAAGCAGCCGAAACGGTTCGCCGCGTGATCATGTACAACAAGCCCGATGGCGAAATCTGCACCCGTGACGACCCTGAAGGCCGTCCGACCGTGTTCGATCGTCTGCCGCGCCCAAAAGAGGGTCGCTGGATCAACATCGGCCGTCTCGACATCAACACCACCGGTCTGCTGATGTTCACCACTGACGGTGAGCTCGCCAACCGTCTTATGCACCCATCGTTTGAAATGGACCGCGAATACGCGGTTCGTGTGCGTGGCGAAGTCGATGATGACATGCTGCTGCGCCTCAAGAATGGTGTGATTCTTGAAGACGGTCCGGCACGTTTCACCGACATCCAGCAGGCACCGGGCGGCGAAGGCTTCAACCACTGGTATCACTGCGTGGTGATGGAAGGTCGTAACCGTGAAGTGCGCCGTCTCTGGGAATCCCAGGGGCTGGTGGTCAGCCGTCTGAAGCGTGTGCGTTACGGGCCGGTGTTCCTCAACTCCGACCTGCCGATGGGCCGCTGGCGCGAAATGAGCCAGTACGAAGTCGACATTCTGGCGGCCGAAGTCGGTCTGCAACCTGTGGCCCAGCCGCAGATGAATGCCAAGACCAAAGACAAGATGGAGCGTCTGCAGCGTCAATCGTCGCGCCCTCTGGGCAAAGGCGAGCGTGTTCGTACCTTGCGTCCGGCGGCTGGTGCTCCGGCGACCGGCGGCGAACGCGCACCGCGTCAGCCGCAGATCACCGGCAGCGAGCGCGATCGTCCGCGCGGTGGCGATTCGACTCAGCGTCCTTCGCCGCGCAAGGATTCGGGCAAGCCCGGTTCACGCGCGCCGCGTCCGGCCGACAACAGCCGTGGTACGCCGGTCGCCGAGCGTCCTAGCGAGATGAACAAGCGTCCTGCCAAGCCTGGGCCAAAGCGTGTCGGCATCAAGCTGGTCAACGACGATGCGCCGTCAGGCAAGCGTCGCGGTCCACCGGCAGGTTCGGGTCAGCGTCCTGGCTTCGGTCGTCGCAAGCCTGAGTGATCCTGTGGTGTGAATGAATGGCATCGCCAGCCCCCAGGGCTGGCGTTGTCGTTTTTGGCGATGTGAAAAACCTTGTCATACAGCCCCGCTGCATTCATTTCCCTGTTTCAAACCTCAACCTGGATGCAGGTGTACAATGCCGCGCTTTTTTCTGTGAATCATTGCTGCTCAATACTTCGGATCACCCGTCCGGGGTGCTGCAATTCTGTTGCGTCACGAGCGCGGCAGGTCCTTTTCGGTCACAGAACAAGAACAATCAGGTAGCTATCGAATGAGTGAAACAACTGCACCCTCGGGTGAATTGAAGCGCGGTCTGAAGAATCGGCACATCCAGCTGATTGCTCTGGGCGGCGCTATCGGCACTGGCTTGTTTCTCGGGTCGGCGGGCGTGCTGAAATCGGCCGGGCCTTCGATGATTCTCGGTTATGCGATTTGTGGCTTCATCGCTTTCATGATCATGCGCCAGCTTGGCGAGATGATCGTCGAAGAACCCGTCGCCGGGTCGTTCAGCCATTTTGCCCACAATTATTGGGGCGGTTTCGCCGGGTTCCTGTCCGGCTGGAATTGCTGGCTGCTGTACATCCTGGTCGGTATGTCGGAGCTGACTGCTGTCGGCAAGTACATTCATTACTGGCTGCCGGACATCCCGAGCTGGGTTTCAGCGGCTGCGTTCTTCATTCTCATCAATGCCATCAACCTGACCAACGTCAAGGTGTTCGGCGAGACCGAGTTCTGGTTCGCGATCATCAAGGTGGTGGCGATTATCGGCATGATCGCGCTGGGCAGTTACATGCTGGTCAGTGGCAGCGGCGGCCCGCAGGCGTCGGTCAGCAACCTCTGGGAGCATGGCGGATTCTTTCCCAATGGTGTCGGCGGGCTGGTCATGGCGCTGGCAATCATCATGTTCTCGTTCGGCGGTCTGGAAATGCTCGGCTTCACTGCTGCCGAGGCCGAACAGCCGAAGACCGTGATCCCCAAGGCGATCAATCAGGTCATCTACCGCATCCTGATTTTCTACATCGGCGCACTGGTGGTGCTGTTGTCGCTGACACCCTGGGACAGCCTGCTGGCCAGCCTCAATGCCTCGGGTGACTCCTATAGCGGCAGCCCGTTCGTGCAGGTGTTCTCGATGCTGGGCAGCGATGCGGCGGCGCATATCCTGAACTTCGTGGTACTGACTGCAGCGCTGTCGGTCTATAACAGCGGCACTTATTGCAACAGCCGCATGTTGGTAGGCATGGCCGAGCAGGGCGATGCGCCCAGGGCGCTGGCGCAGGTCGACAGGCGCGGGGTGCCGGTCAAGGCTATCTTTGCGTCTGCCGCGGTGACCGTGGTGGCGGTTCTGCTCAATTACTTCGTGCCGCAGCAGGCGCTGGAGCTGTTGATGTCGCTGGTAGTGGCCACGCTGGTCATCAACTGGGCGATGATCAGCTATTCGCATCTGAAATTCCGCCAGCACATGAACCGCACCGGCCAAGTGCCGCTGTTCAAGGCACTGTGGTATCCCTACGGTAACTACGTGTGTCTGGCGTTTGTGCTGTTTATCCTTGGCATCATGCTGATGATTCCCGGCATCCAGATATCGGTTTACGCGATACCGGTCTGGCTGGCGGTCATGTGGGTGTGTTATCGAGCCAAGAACAGGCGTAGCGTTGTCGTGAATGCCAAGACTGGCAAATAACCGTGCCTGTAGCAGAAAAGAAGATGCCCCGATGCTGGTGATTTCCAACAATGTCCATTTGCCGGACGCCGAGATCGAGCTGACTGCCATTCGCGCCCAGGGCGCGGGTGGGCAGAACGTCAACAAGGTCTCCAGCGCCGTGCATTTGCGTTTCGACATCAACGCCTCGTCGCTGCCGCCGTTCTACAAGGAGCGGCTGCTGGCGTTGAGTGACAGCCGTATCACCAGCGATGGCGTGATCGTACTCAAGGCCCAGCAATACCGCACTCAGGAGCAGAACCGCGCCGACGCGTTATTGCGCTTGAGCGAACTGATCGTCAACGCCGCCAAAGTCGAAAAGAAACGCCGCCCGACACGGCCGACCCTGGGTTCCAAGACCCGCCGTCTGGAGTCCAAGAGCAAACGCGGCTCGATCAAGGCCGGACGCGGCAAAGTGGATTTCTGAGTACGGCCGACCCTTCAAGATCGGACGCAGAGCGTCCAGAACGGCGTTACCACGCTGGAGCGTGGGAACGATCAGCCTGAATATCGTGCGACGCTCTGCGTCGCATGCCTTTCCGGACGCTCTGCGTCCTCTTGGCGACGCAGAGCGTCGAGACCTGCACTCCCACGCTGGAGCGTGCGGAACGATAATCGCAACTATCGTGCGTCGCTCCGCGTCGCATGCCGTTCTGGATCGTGGGAAAGCTGACCGGAACAGATCATCAGTGGCGTACCACCTGCGTCTGCTTGTACAGATAGACGCTCAACGCCAGCCCGGTAAGTGACGCCAGCGCTGCGAACAGGAAGATCGAGACAAAGCCGAAGCCTGCGGCAATCGCGCCTGCCAGTGGGCCGGTGATGCCCAGGGACAGGTCGATGAACAGCGAGTAAGCGCCGACCGCAGCGCCTCGGCTGGAGGCGGGGACGAGGTTCACAGCTTCCACGCCCAGCGCGGGAAACACCAACGAGAACCCGAAACCGGTCAACGCCGCGCCAGCCAGTGCCAGCTCCGGAGTGGGGGCCATCCACAGCAGCAACAGCCCCAGGCTTTCCACTGACAGGCAGACAATCGCCACCCGAAAGCCGCCCAGACGATTGATCAGGTTGCCGAACAGCAGGCGCGCCGCAATGAAGCTGCCACCGAACAGGGTCAGGCACAGCGCCGCATTCGGCCAGTGCTTGCTCGCGTAGTACAAGGTGATAAAGGTTGCGATGGTGCCGAAGCCAATGCCGCCCAGCGCCAGGCCCATGCCGTGTGGAAACACTCGCCCCAGCACATGCATGAAGGGCAACCGTTCACCCGGCACAATCGGTGCGGCCTGCTTGTGCCAGGTCAGGTATAAGCCCAGTGCGCAGAGCAGCATGATGCTGACCCCCACTGTCCACAAACCGAGCGAGTCAACCATCCAGACGCCCAGCGGTGCGCCGATGGCCAGTGCGCCATAGCTGGCGATACCGTTCCAGGAAATCACTTTAGCAGTGTTCTGCGCGCCGACCCGGCCGATGCCCCAGCCAATCGAGCCCGAACCTACCAGACTTTCCGCGCTGCCGAGAATCACCCGGCCAATCAGCAGAATGATCAGGCTCGCCATCGGCCAGCTGTCCAGCCAGACCGGCACCAGCATGAATATACCGCTCAGCCCGCAGCCGGTCAGGCCGATCTGCACGGCTTTCTTGCTGCCCAGATTGTCGATGATGCGGCTCGCCCACGGCCGACTGATCAACGTCGCCAGGTACTGCACGCTGATCACCAGGCCTGCGATAACCGCGCCGAAGCCCAGATCGCTGTGGACGTAGCCTGGCAATACGGCAAGCGGAATACCGATATTCAGGTAGCCGATGAACGTGAACATCACGATGGAAATGACGGTCTGGGTAACAGCCATCGGGGTTTGCGGCGTAGTTTGCTGTGTCTCGGGCATGGGGCAGGCTTTCGTTCTGTGCGGGTATGGCGTTCGAGCGGGCAGGGAAAAACCCTTAGCAAGCTCTCGAAGTGCTCATCATACCGACGCATCGCGTGGTGCAGGTGCAACGAAGTGAAATAAACGGCGAATGGGGGATTATTTGTCTGCCGGGGCTACAAGCTGAGTGGTCACGAGGGCGGCCAAGGCGTTTTCCTGAGTACCGAAACGGGCGAGCAGGGCGCTCTGTTTTTCCGGGCTGAGACGTGACCAGATTTCGATCATTTTCTCGGCGGTGCCAATCAGGGCATTGGCTTGCGTTTCAGTGAAGTCGCTCATAAAAATCTGCTGTTTGCCTGTTGCTGGTTTTCCAGGCGTATTGAAAATCGGCAGAACCGTTTTTCGATACGCCTGAAAACAATCGCCTTCAGTCTTTGCTTCCGGCTTTCTGGCTGTCTTGAGCCGAGGGTGCTGCTTTCATTGCGACAGGTTGACCAAGCTCCTGTTGAGCCAGGGTCGACTGTTGTGGTTCCTGTTGGCCTGGTGGGAAGTTAGGGATTTCATGCATCGTCGTCGCTCCTCGCAAGGGGTTGCAGATAGAACCGTGCTTTAAAAAAGCCTGCGCAGGATACCCCACTGAAAATGACAATCAGGATATTTTTTTATCCTCATTGGCCTGTCAGCGAAACAAAATCGCATTTTCACTGTCCGGGCCTATGCCTTGCGAGTCGCTGCACGCTTTGGTTTTACTGCGTTATGGCTGCATCAGGGCGCAATAACCTTCGTAGACCTTCTCGCAAAAATTATTTGCGGCCCTCGGCGCCACGGGCCACTTCATCGGTGCGCGCGGCCATGATGAAGTCGTTGCGGTGCAGTCCTTTGATCGAATGACTCCACCAGGTCACCGTCACTTTGCCCCATTCGGTCAGCAGGCCTGGATGGTGGCCTTCAGCCTCGGCAATCTCGCCGACCGCGTTGGTGAACGCCAGGGCGAATTTGAAATTCTTGAACAGGAACACTTTTTCCAGCTGCATGACGCCGTCGCGGACTTCGATGTTCCAGTCGGGGATCTGCTTGAGCAGTTCCGGCAGCTCGGCTTCGCTGACTTGTGGGGCGTCTGCTCGGCAGGCTTCGCAATGGGCTTGATTCAAGGTGCTCATAAACAGGGTTTCCTTTTCAGATACCTGGCCGCATTTCAGGCCGCGTGGCTTTTGGTTTTAGGTGGGAATTTCGGGGCGTGCAAGCCCAACTGCATGCCCTGTTCTACCAGCGCCATGATGTCTTCCTGCGCCAGGTCGAACAGGCGCTTGAGGCTTGGCAGAACAAAATACAGCGGTTGCAGAATGTCGATGCGGTACGGCGTGCGCATCGCTTCAAGCGGGTCGAATAGCTGGTGTTCGGGAGCCGACGACAGGCTGTACACCGCTTCCTTGGGCGAAGAAAGAATACCGCCGCCGTAGATTTTGCGCCCGTGTGGTGTATCGACCAGGCCAAACTCGATGGTCATCCAGTACAGACGGGCCAGATACACACGTTGTTCCTTGCTCGCGCTCAGGCCAAGTTTGCCGTAGGTGTGGGTAAATTCGGCAAACCACGGATTGGTCAGCAGCGGGCAGTGACCAAAGATTTCATGAAAGATGTCCGGTTCCTGAAGATAGTCCAGCTCTTCCTCGGTGCGAATAAACGTCGCCACCGGGAAGCGCTTGCTGGCCAGCAGTTCAAAGAACGTCTGGAAGGGGATCAGCGCTGGCACTCGCTCAACCTGCCAGCCGGTGGTCGCACCCAGCACCTTGTTGATTTCTCCCAGCTGCGGAATGCGCTCATGGGGAAGGCCCAGTTGCTCGATACCGTCCAGATACTCCTGACAGGCCCGACCTTCAATGATCGTCATCTGCCGGGTAATCAAGGTGTTCCATACCGCATGTTCGGCAGCTGTGTAATCAATGAAGCCCGAAGCGTCCGGCTCGCGTGCCACGTAAAGCGTCTGGGCCATGCTGATGTCCTCGAAAGGCTGCTCTTGTGAAGTATTTTTGTAAAAGCCTGCCTGCAGGAATAACCCGCTTTCGACGATGGGTCTGCCTGTGAAAGTCGTCGCGCTCCCGTCCTGTCGCCAGATTTCGTAACGAAAACTTTACGAATGATTCCCGTGGGTCAGGAATTCAGCAGATTGCTCTCTCGCGAAGCATGCGTCTGTAACGTATTGTTGACGAAAAACTTTGTCACTCTCTAAAAAACCATGCTCACAGGGGGCGAATGAATCATGCGCATCAAGGTGCATTGCCAGAACCGGATCGGCATTCTTCGCGACATTCTCGATCTGTTGGTGGCCTACGGCGTCAACGTGGCGCGTGGTGAAGTGGGGGGCGAGCATGGCGACGCTATTTATCTGCATTGCCCGAACCTGATCAATCTGCAGTTTCAGGCCCTGCGCCCGAAGTTCGAGGCGATCACCGGTGTATTCGGCGTCAAGCGTGTCGGGCTGATGCCCAGCGAGCGTCGGCACATGGAGCTCAACGCCTTGCTCGGTGCGCTGGAGTTCCCTGTGCTGTCTATCGACATGGCCGGCGCAATCGTCGCAGCCAATCGCGCAGCCGCGCAGTTGCTGGGTGTGCGGGTCGATGAAGTGCCGGGGATACCTTTGTCGCGCTATGCCGAGGATTTCGACCTGCCTGAGCTGGTGCGGGCCAGCCGGTCGCGGATCAACGGCCTGCGGGTCAAGGTGCGCGGCGATGTGTTTCTGGCTGACATCGCCCCGTTGCAATCGGAGCACGATGACAGCGAAGCCATGGCCGGGGCCGTACTGACCCTGCACCGCGCTGATCGGGTCGGTGAGCGCATTTACCATGTGCGCAAGCAGGAGTTACGCGGCTTTGACAGCATCTTTCAGAGTTCGAAGGTCATGGCCGCGGTCGTCCGCGAGGCGCGGCGCATGGCACCACTGGATGCGCCGCTGCTGATCGAGGGCGAAACCGGCACCGGCAAGGAATTGCTGGCCCGTGCCTGTCACCTTGCCAGCCCGCGCGGCCAGTCACCGCTGATGGCGCTCAACTGTGCCGGGCTGTCGGAGTCCATGGCCGAGATTGAGCTGTTCGGCTATGACCCCGGTGCGTTCGAAGGCGCGCGAGCGGAAGGCCGACTCGGGCTGCTGGAGCTGACATCAGGCGGCACGCTGTTCCTTGATGGCGTGGGTGAGCTGAGTGCGCGTATGCAGGCCAAGCTGCTGCGTTTCATTCAGGACGGCAGCTTTCGCCGGGTCGGCAGCGACGAGGACATGTTTCTCGATGTGCGTGTGATGTGTTCGACCCAGGTCGACCTGTCGGAGCTATGCACCCAAGGGGTTTTCAGGCAGGACCTTTATCATCGCCTCAATGTGCTGTCGCTGCACATACCGCCGTTGCGCGATTGTCTGGACGGTCTTGAGCCGCTGGTGGAACACTTTCTGGATCACGCCAGCCGCCAGATCGGCTGCCCGTTGCCAGGCATTGCGCCGGCTGCCATCAAGCGCCTGAGTCAGTACCACTGGCCCGGCAATGTAAGGCAATTGGAAAATGTATTGTTTCAGGCTGTATCGCTGTGTGACGGCAGCAAGGTACAGGCCGAGCATATTCGTTTGCCGGATTACGGTGTGCGGCCAGGGCTGAGCGATATGTCTCTGGAAGGGGGGCTGGACGCTATTATCGGGCGTTTCGAAAAATCGGTGCTGGAACATTTATATGTGCAATATCCCAGCAGTCGCCAATTGGGCAAACGCCTGGGGGTGTCACATACAACCATTGCCAACAAGTTGCGTGGTTATGAGTTGGGGCGTGAGTCAGGCCGGCACGCAGCCGATCAACAATCCGCTGATTGACCGCCCGGCAATCAACGCTCGTGGATACGCCCCGCAATCAATATCTGCGAGGCGTCGAGCATGGGTCGCAACAGCGAAAAGCATCAACCGTTGCTGCAGCCGTTGCCCATCACCTGGTAGCTCATGGTGTGTCGTGCGCCTTGCGAGTCTTCATAGACCATGCGCGCCGGGACCACTTCGCAGACGTTGGGGATCTGGCTGATGGAAATAACCCGGGCGATATCCAGATGAGTGCCATACGTGTACTGCTCGACACGGGCTTGCTGGGCAGCAACTTTGGTCTGCGATTCTTCGGCCATGGCGAAGCTGCTGACACCGCACAGTGCCAATGTCACTAATAAAGCTTTCATTGTGTTTTACCTTTTTAAAAGTGAGCGCGTGCGCATCACGCTTTTAGCGTCATGTGCGAACTCTGTTTGATATCTAGAAGCGGGCTGCGTGGGGGCAGCTGATAGTTGCCGTGTTGGCGAGATGAATTCTAGGCCTGTTGCAAGGCGACATATATAAAGACTTTGGATAAGCGCTTTCATCAAAACGGTAATAATCCGGAGGCCGTCTGAGGCTCCGGCCCCGCCCGGTAATACCAACGTCGAATGGCCCCACCGGGTGGGGCGGGATACAACGGGTGCATAAAACAACAACTATCCACCGAGGTAACCAAGATGAGTGCAGCTTCCCTGTACCCCGTCCGCCCAGAAGTCGCAGCGACTACGCTGACGGATGAAGCGACCTACAAGGCCATGTACCAGCAGTCGGTGGTCAACCCTGATGGTTTCTGGCGTGAACAGGCTCAGCGCCTCGACTGGATCAAACCTTTCAGTGTGGTCAAGCAAACCTCGTTCGACGACCATCGTGTCGATATCAAATGGTTCGCCGACGGTACGCTGAACGTTGCCTATAACTGCCTGGATCGCCATCTGGCAGAGCGCGGCGACACCATTGCCATCATCTGGGAAGGCGATGACCCTTCCGAGCACCGCGAAATCACCTACCGCGAGCTGCACGCTGAAGTCTGCAAGTTTGCCAACGCACTGCGCGGTCAGGACGTGCACCGTGGTGACGTCGTCACCATCTACATGCCGATGATCCCCGAGGCTGTGGTCGCCATGCTGGCGTGCGCCCGGATCGGTGCGATTCACTCAGTGGTATTCGGCGGTTTCTCGCCGGAAGCACTGGCTGGGCGGATTATCGATTGCAGTTCCAAAGTGGTCATCACCGCCGACGAAGGCCTGCGCGGTGGCAAGAAGACTGCGCTCAAGGCGAATGTCGACCGTGCCCTGACCAACCCGGAAACCAGCAGCGTGCAGAAGGTCATCGTCTGCAAACGTACCGGTGGCGAAATCGAGTGGAACCGTCATCGTGATATCTGGTACCACTCGCTTCTGGAAGTGGCCTCCAGCACCTGCGCGCCAAAAGAGATGGGGGCCGAAGAGTCGCTGTTCATCCTTTACACCTCGGGCTCGACCGGCAAACCCAAAGGCGTGTTGCACACCACTGCGGGTTATCTGCTTTACGCGGCGCTGACCCATGAGCGCGTATTCGACTACAAGCCGGGCGAAATCTACTGGTGCACCGCCGACGTCGGCTGGGTCACCGGGCACAGCTACATTGTCTATGGCCCCTTGGCCAATGGTGCAACCACGCTGCTGTTTGAAGGTGTGCCGAACTACCCGGACATCACGCGTGTGTCGAAAATCATCGACAAGCACAAGGTCAATATCCTCTACACCGCGCCGACCGCGATCCGCGCCATGATGGCCGAGGGCACCAAGTCCGTTGAAGGTGCCGACGGGTCCAGTCTGCGTCTGTTGGGTTCGGTGGGCGAGCCGATCAACCCTGAAGCCTGGGGCTGGTACTACAACACCGTTGGTAAACAGAACTGCCCGATTGTCGATACCTGGTGGCAGACCGAAACCGGTGGCATTCTGATCAGCCCGCTGCCAGGCGCAACAGCGCTGAAACCGGGCTCGGCAACACGTCCGTTCTTCGGCGTGATTCCGGCGTTGGTGGACAACCTGGGCAACCTCATCGAGGGTGCGGCCGAAGGCAATCTGGTGATTCTCGATTCCTGGCCGGGTCAGTCACGCTCGCTGTATGGCGACCACGACCGTTTCGTCGACACCTACTTCAAGACCTTCCGTGGCATGTACTTCACCGGTGACGGTGCCCGTCGCGATGAGGACGGCTACTACTGGATCACCGGGCGCGTAGATGATGTGCTCAACGTTTCCGGCCATCGCATGGGCACCGCAGAGATCGAAAGCGCGATGGTTGCGCACCCGAAAGTCGCCGAAGCCGCAGTGGTCGGTGTGCCGCATGACTTGAAAGGGCAGGGCATCTACGTCTACGTGACCCTCAACGGTGGCGAAGAACCGAGCGATGCCCTGCGCACTGAGTTGCGCAACTGGGTGCGCAAGGAGATCGGCCCGATTGCTTCGCCTGATTTCATCCAGTGGGCACCTGGATTGCCGAAGACTCGTTCGGGGAAGATCATGCGCCGTATCCTGCGCAAGATTGCCACCGCTGAGTACGATGCGCTGGGTGACATCTCGACGCTGGCCGATCCGGGTGTGGTGCAGCACCTGATTGACACGCACAAGACCATGAACGCTGCCTGACCGCTCATTGACTGAGCGCGCCTCGTCCGGTTAACGCCGGGCGGGGCGCTTTTGTTTGTGCGGCCCGGTATCGGAAACGAGATATATATCGGTTTGTTACGGGTTTACACGGCGTTGTCGGACGGTGCTTCATTGTGGGACGTTCTCTGGCTTTCTTGTAGGAAGCTGCGACGCATCAGGGCGTTTCATCCGCCATATGGAACGCTGGGCTTGCCGGATTAGAAGGGTTTGCCAATAATGGGCGCGCTTTTTGCTGTTATGACAGGTTTAGCTGGCCCTTCTGGATCAGCAGAAATATGCTTCGTCAATAGCTGGTAGTGGGTTTTCGGTGCATCTGTAACTAGTTGTCGCATTGAAGAAATATCGACTTCGAGCCTGTCGTTAAAATGCCCGTCATTCGCCGAAGGTCCGTGAGCCACCAATGCGGTGTCACACCCCCGGCGTCGCTCTCCCCCGAGATTGTCCTTTCGCACATTGGGCGCTTGCTCACTTTGCCACTTGTCGTGCTTTACCGATGGAGTCCTGGAAATGAAGAAGCTCATGCTTATTGGCGCGATGGCGTTGTCCGTGCTCGCCCAGCCGATCTTTGCTGATGAAAAACCGCTGAAAATCGGCATCGAAGCGGCTTACCCTCCGTTCGCTTCCAAGGCTCCGGATGGCAGCATCGTCGGTTTTGACTACGACATCGGCAATGCGCTGTGTGAAGAAATGAAGGTCAAGTGCACCTGGGTCGAGCAGGAATTCGACGGTCTTATCCCAGCGCTGAAAGTGCGCAAGATCGACGCGATCCTTTCGTCCATGTCGATCACCGACGACCGCAAGAAGTCTGTGGATTTCACCGGCAAGTACTACAATTCCCCGGCCCGTCTGGTCATGAAAGACGGCACCGTGATCAGCGACAGCCTGGCGGAACTCAAGGGCAAGAAAATCGGCGTGCAGCGCGGTTCGATCCATGAGCGTTTCGCCCGTGAAGTTCTTGCTCCCAAAGGTGTGGAAGTGACGCCGTACGGTTCGCAGAACGAAATCTACCTGGATATCGGTGCGGGTCGTCTGGATGGCACTATTGCCGACGCCACCCTGCTGCAGGACGGTTTCCTGAAGACCGACGCAGGCAAGGGTTACGCGTTCACAGGTCCATCGTTTACCGACCCGAAATACTTCGGTGACGGCATCGGCATCGCCGTGCGCAAGGGTGACAAGGCCAACCTTGAGCGCCTGAATGCCGCCATTGCAGCCATCCGTGCCAACGGCAAGTACAAAGCGATTCAGGACAAATATTTCGACTTCGATATCTACGGCAAGTAAGTCGTCATACCGATCCTGATCAATGGCGCAAACAGAATTGCCTGGCTTGCGCCATTTTTATTCCACGCTTGAGGACCGCACATCATGTTGAAAGGTTACGGAGCTGTCATCCTCGAAGGTGCCTGGCTGACGTTGCAGCTGGCCCTGTCGTCGATGGCTCTGGCGATCGTTCTCGGTCTGATCGGCGTGGCGCTTCGTTTGTCGCCGGTACGCTGGATTGCCTGGCTGGGCGATCTGTACAGCACGGTCATTCGCGGCATTCCCGATCTGGTCCTGATATTGCTGATTTTCTACGGCGGTCAGGACCTGCTTAACCGCGTTGCGCCGCTGCTGGGTTTTGATGACTACATCGATCTTGACCCCTTGCTGGCCGGGATCTGCACTCTGGGCTTCATTTTTGGTGCCTATCTCTCGGAAACCTTTCGCGGTGCGTTCATGGCCATCCCCAAGGGGCAGGCCGAAGCAGGCATGGCGTATGGCCTGAGCAGCGGCAAGGTGTTCTTCCGCATTCTGGTGCCGCAGATGATTCGTCTGGCGATCCCCGGTTTCACCAATAACTGGCTGGTCTTGACCAAGGCCACTGCACTGATTTCCGTGGTCGGACTGCAGGACATGATGTTCAAGGCCAAGCAGGCGGCCGATGCCACCCGCGAGCCTTTCACCTTCTTTCTGGCGGTTGCGGCGATGTACCTGGTGATCACCAGCGTGTCGCTGCTCGCCTTGCGTTACCTAGAAAAACGCTACTCGGTAGGCGTCAGGGCGGCTGACCTATGATCTTTGACTACAACGTGATCTGGGACAGCCTGCCACTGTACTTCGGCGGCTTGCTGACCACCCTGAAACTGCTGGCGATTTCGCTCGCGTTCGGGCTGCTCGCGGCGTTGCCGCTGGGCCTGATGCGGGTCTCGAAAAACCCTTGGGTCAACATGCCTGCCTGGCTGTACACCTATGTGATTCGCGGCACGCCGATGCTGGTCCAGCTGTTCCTGATTTATTACGGGCTGGCCCAGTTCGACGCGGTGCGCGAAAGCTTTTTATGGCCCTGGCTGTCCAGCGCTACGTTTTGTGCCTGTCTGGCGTTCACCATCAATACCAGCGCCTACACAGCCGAGATCATTGCTGGCAGCCTCAAGGCCACGCCGGCCGGTGAAATCGAGGCAGCGCGGGCCATGGGCATGTCGAAGGCCAAAATGTATCGGCGCATTCTGCTGCCGTCGGCCTTGCGCCGGGCGCTGCCGCAGTACAGTAACGAGGTCATCATGATGCTGCAGACGACCAGTCTGGCCTCCATCGTGACCCTGATCGACATCACCGGCGCTGCCCGCACGGTCAACGCGCAGTTCTACCTGCCGTTCGAAGCTTACGTTACCGCAGGGGTTTTCTATCTGTGCCTGACATTCATTCTGGTGCGGCTGTTCAAAATTGCCGAACGCCGCTGGCTGGGCTATCTGGCCCCACGGAAGGTCTGAAATGCAAAGAATCGATCATGTATTGCCGTGGAGTACCCTCGGCACCGAACGCACGCTGAGTGTCTTTCGTTTCGGCACCGGCGAGCGCAAAGCGTACATTCAGGCCAGTCTGCACGCAGACGAGCTGCCCGGCATGCGCACCGCCTGGGAGTTGAAGAAACGCCTGACCGAGCTGGAACAGCAAGGCGCCCTCAAGGGCGTCGTCGAGCTGGTGCCGGTGGCCAATCCGCTGGGGCTGGGCCAGTTGCTGCAAGGCGCACACCAAGGGCGTTTCGAGTTCGGCAGCGGCAAGAATTTCAACCGTGACTTCACCGAGCTGAGCGAGCCGGTCGCCGAGTTGCTGGAAGGTCAGTTGGGCGATGACCCGCGCGCCAATACCCAATTGATTCGTCAGGCGATGATGACTGCACTTGAAGGCTTGCCTGCCGCGCAATCGGAGTTGCAGGGCATGCAGCGCATCCTGCTCAAGCATGCCTGCATCGCTGATGTGGTGCTTGACCTGCATTGCGATGCCGATGCCGCGCTGCATATGTATGCCTTGCCGCAGCACTGGCCGCAATGGCGCTCGCTGTCGGCGCACCTGAATATTCAGGTGGCGCTGCTGGCCGAGGATTCCGGCGGCAGTTCCTTCGATGAAGCCTGTTCGCTGCCGTGGTTGCGTCTGTCACGGACCTTCCCGCAGGCGCAGATCCCGCTGGCGTGTCTGGCGACCACTATCGAGCTGGGTGGTCAGGCCGACACCGGCAAGCCTCAGGCGCAAGCGCACGCCGAAGGCATTCTGGCGTTTCTGGCCGAACAGGGTTTTATCAGCGGTGACTGGCCGCAGCCGGCACATCAAGCCTGTGAAGGTCTGCCATTCGAAGGTACCGAATTGCTCTATGCGCCGCATCCTGGCGTGGTGACATTCCTGCGTGCCGCAGGCGATAAAGTCGAAATCGGCGATGCGCTGTTCGAAGTCATCGACCCGCTGTCCGATCAGGTCAGTACCATTTGTGCGAATACTGCCGGGGTGCTGTTTGCCATCGAGCGGCTTCGTTACGCTCAACCAGGTTTCTGGCTGGCCAAAGTGGCGGGGCGCACCGCGCTGCGTCATGGACGTCTGCTCAGTGATTGACCGTTCTGTGGGAACCCAAAGCATGAACAAACTGGAAGTGCAGGACCTGCACAAGCGCTATGGCAGTCACGAAGTGATCAAGGGCGTGTCCCTGACCGCCAAAGCTGGCGATGTCATCAGCATCATCGGCTCCAGCGGCTCGGGCAAAAGCACCTTTCTGCGCTGCATCAACCTGCTCGAACAGCCCCATGCCGGCAAGATCCTGCTCAACAACGAAGAGTTGAAGCTGGTGCCGAACAAGGACGGCGGTCTGAAAGCTGCTGACGCCAGACAGTTGCAGCGCATGCGCTCACGCCTGTCGATGGTGTTCCAGCACTTCAACCTGTGGTCGCACATGACGGCGCTGCAGAACATCATCGAAGCGCCGGTTCATGTTCTGGGCGTGTCGAAAAAGGAAGCGCTGGAAAAAGCCGAGCACTACCTGGCCAAGGTCGGCGTGTCCCATCGTAAGGACGCTTATCCAGGACACATGTCCGGTGGCGAGCAGCAGCGTGTGGCCATTGCCCGCGCGCTGGCGATGGAACCTGAAGTGATGCTGTTCGACGAGCCTACCTCGGCGCTCGACCCTGAACTGGTTGGTGATGTGCTCAAGGTCATGCAGGGGCTGGCTCAGGAAGGCCGGACCATGGTGGTGGTGACTCACGAAATGGGCTTTGCCCGGGAAGTCTCCAACCAGCTGGTTTTCCTGCACCAGGGTGTGGTTCTGGAGCGTGGTGACCCGCGCGAGGTACTGGCCAACCCACAGACCGAGCGTCTGCAGCAGTTCCTGTCAGGCAGCCTCAAGTGACGATCGGCATCGCATGGCGATGCCTTTTTACGGCAGAACAGGGCATGCTGCGCGACGCGCGACATAACCTGGATGTTCCAGATCGAGCCATCTTCTGAGGCTCGGCTTTTGCGGCAATACGTATCGGATCTCCCAATGACTGCCCATCGAATAGGTTTTCTCGTCTGGCCTGGCACCAAAGCCCTGACTCTGGCACTTGCCGAGGAAGCCTTGCGTGTCGCTCAGCGCGTTCATCCTGAAGTGGTCTACGAATTGTCGTTTCTACAGGCCGAGGCAGGGGAGCCGACAGCAGTTGCCGGCGCCTGGCAATTGCCGGGCGAGCCTTGGACCGGGCGACTGGACGGTTTTCAGAAGCTGTTTCTGCTCGCCGATGAGCCTCCGGCAGCCGTGGCCCCGGCGCTGGGCAGCGCGCTCAAGCAACTGGTGCGTGCCGGCTGTTCGATTGGCGGACTGTCAGCGGGCGTTTACCCGCTCGCGCAACTGGGCCTGCTGGATGGCTATCGCGCTGCTGTGCACTGGCGCTGGCAGGACGACTTCGCTGAACGCTTCCCCAAAGTCATCGCCACCAGCCATTTGTTCGACTGGGACCGGGATCGTCTGACCGCCTGCGGTGGCATGTCGGTGCTCGACCTGCTGCTGGCAGTGCTGTCTCGCGATCACGGCGCGGAACTGGCCGGGGCGGTTTCCGAGGAACTGGTGGTCGAACGCATTCGCGAAGGAGGCGAGCGTCAGCGCATTCCGTTGCAGAACCGTCTGGGCTCCAGCCATCCAAAGCTGACCCAGGCTGTACTGTTGATGGAAGCCAACATCGAAGAGCCGTTGACCACTGACGAAATCGCCCAGCACGTGTGTGTGTCGCGCCGTCAGCTGGAGCGGATTTTCAAGCAGTACCTCAACCGTGTACCCAGCCAGTATTACCTTGAGCTGCGCCTGAACAAGGCGCGCCAGATGCTGATGCAGACCAGCAAATCGATCATTCAGATCGGCCTTTCGTGCGGTTTTTCCTCGGGGCCGCACTTCTCCAGCGCCTACCGCAACTTCTTCGGCGCCACGCCGCGTGAAGACCGCAACCAGCGACGCAGCAGCAGTCCGTTCGAACTTTCGCCGGTGCCTGCCGAACGCGGTTGATTGTCTTGTCGCGATAGAAGTGCTGCCGCGACAGCTCAGGTCCAGACAGGCCGACCTCAATCCGTTTAAACTGCGCCTTTGTGACGCAATATGTCGCATTGCCGAAAACCTTGAAAAAACCCGGTTTTGCGCTGTAACAAGTTGTCGCCTGGCGGCAAGGCCGAACACAATTCAGTCCTTACAATCTTCCCATCGCTCGCCAGTTTCAGGCAGGCGTTCCTCATCAGGAGACTCCGATGTCCGTTGAGCATGCTGCGGTGCAACGCGCCGATTTCGACCAGGTAATGGTCCCCAATTACGCCCCGGCCGGGTTCATTCCCGTGCGCGGTGCGGGCTCCCGGGTCTGGGATCAGGCGGGACGCGAACTGGTGGATTTCTCGGGCGGGATCGCCGTCAACGTATTGGGCCACTGCCATCCGGCGCTGGTCGGTGCCTTGACCGAGCAGGCCAACAAACTCTGGCATGTGTCCAACGTTTTCACCAACGAGCCGACCCTGCGTCTGGCGAAAAAGCTGGTGGATGCGACGTTCGCCGAGCGCGTGTTCTTCTGTAACTCCGGTGCTGAAGCCAACGAAGCCGCTTTCAAGCTGGCGCGTCGTGTGGCGCATGATCAGTACGGCCCGGAAAAGTACGAAATCATCGCGGCCCTGAACAGTTTTCATGGCCGTACCCTGTTCACTGTCAGCGTGGGTGGGCAGCCGAAGTACTCCGATGGTTTCGGGCCGAAAATCACCGGCATCAGCCACGTGCCGTACAACGACCTTGAAGCGTTGAAAGCGGCTGTTACCGACAAGACCTGCGCCGTGGTGCTGGAGCCGATTCAGGGCGAAGGCGGCGTGTTGCCGGGCCAGCTTGAATACCTGCAAGGCGCGCGCAAACTGTGTGACGAGCACAACGCGTTGATGGTGTTCGATGAAGTGCAGAGCGGCATGGGCCGTAGCGGTCATCTGTTCGCCTACATGCATTACGGCGTGACCCCGGACATCCTTTCCAGCGCCAAAAGCATCGGTGGCGGTTTTCCGCTGGCGGCCATGCTGACCACTGAAAAACTCGCCAAACACTTTGCGGTCGGCGTCCACGGCACCACGTATGGCGGCAACCCGCTGGCCTGCGCGGTCGGTGAAGCGGTGATCGATGTCGTCAATACGCCTGAAGTGCTGGCTGGCGTGCAGCGCAAGCATCAGCAATTCAAGACCCGCCTGGAGAGCATCGGCCAGCAGTACGGCGTGTTCACCGAAGTGCGCGGCCTGGGCCTGTTGATCGGGTGCGTGTTGTCAGACGCCTGGAAAGGCAAGGCCAAGGACATTTTCAACGCCGCTGAAGCCCAGGATCTGATGATTCTGCAGGCCGGTCCCGACGTGATCCGTTTCGCGCCGAGCCTGGTGATTGAAGACGCAGACATCGAAGAAGGCCTGAACCGCTTCGAACGTGCCATTGCCAAGCTGACGTCCTGACTCATCCGCTATATCCCGGTGTCTGCCTGGCCGGCAAACACCGGACATTTTCCTGTGCTGGGCGGCATGATGCCGTGTGGTGCTTTTATCAGTGCCGGTCGTAAATGCCGGTCGATCTACAAGGAGTGGCACCATGCTGGTGATGCGCCCTGCGCAAATGGCTGATCTGGCCGAGGTTCAACGCCTCGCTGCCGACAGCCCTATCGGTGTCACGTCCTTGCCCGACGATGCTGGCCGCCTGACCGACAAGATCGGCTCGTCGGAGGCATCGTTCGCCGCCGAGGTCAGCTTCAACGGCGAAGAAACCTACTTCTTCGTGCTCGAAGACAGCGAAAGCGGCAAGCTGGTGGGCTGCTCGGGCATTGTTGCTTCGGCGGGCTACTCCGAGCCGTTCTACAGTTTTCGCAACGAAACCTTCGTGCATGCGTCCCGCGAACTGAAGATCCACAACAAGATCCATGTTCTGTCCCAGTGTCACGACCTGACCGGTAACAGCCTGCTGACCAGCTTCTATGTGGTCCCGGAACTGGTCGGCACGGCGTGGTCGGAGCTCAACTCTCGCGGCCGTCTGCTGTTTGTCGCCAGCCACCCCGAGCGCTTCGCCGATTCGGTGGTCACCGAGATCGTCGGTTACAGCGACGAGCAGGGCGATTCGCCATTCTGGGATGCCATCGGGCGCAACTTCTTCGACCTCAATTACGCCGCTGCCGAGCGCCTGTGCGGACTGAAAAGCCGGACCTTCCTCGCCGAGCTGATGCCGCATTACCCGATCTACGTGCCATTGCTGCCTGACGCTGCGCAGGAGGCCATGGGCCAGGTGCATCCGCGTGCGCAGATCACCTTCGACATCCTGATGCGCGAAGGCTTTGAAACCGACCATTACATCGACATCTTCGACGGTGGCCCGACTCTGCATGCCAAGGTATCCGGGATCCGGTCCATTGCTCAGAGCCGTCTGGTGCCAGTGAAAGTCGAAACCGCGCAAAGCAGCGATGTCGGCACAGGCGGGCGTTTGTACTTGGTTGCCAACGGCCTGTTGCAGGATTACCGCGCGGTGCTTCTGGAACTGGACTGGGCGCCCGGCAGGCCAGTGGTGCTGAGCCTCCAGGCCGCCGACGCACTGGGCGTTGGTGAAGGTGCCAGTGTGCGGATCGTCGCGGTCTGAGCCAGACGTTCGATAGCCGATTAGCGAGTTTCAAGGCTCTCGATGAGCCGCTGAGGAGATAACATGATCGTTCGTCCTGTACGCAGCAGTGACCTGCCTGCGTTGATCGAGCTGGCGCGCAGCACCGGTGCCGGTCTGACGACCCTGCCCGCCAATGAGCAGCGTCTGGCGCACCGGGTAGGCTGGGCTGAAAAGACCTTTCGCGGAGAAGCCGAGCGCGGCGATGCCGACTATCTGTTCGTGCTTGAAGATGACGATGGCCGGGTGGTCGGCATTTCTGCCATCGCCGGGGCGGTCGGCTTGCGCGAGCCTTGGTACAACTACCGGGTCGGCCTCACGGTCAGTGCTTCGCAGGAACTGAACATCTACCGGGAAATCCCGACCCTGTTCCTGGCCAACGATCTGACCGGCAATTCCGAGCTGTGCTCGCTGTTCCTGCACAGCGATTCGCGCAACGGCCTCAATGGCCGCCTGCTGTCCAAAGCGCGCATGCTGTTCATCGCCGAATTTCCGAAACTGTTCGGTAACAAGATCATTGCCGAGATGCGTGGCATGTCCGACGAGAATGGCCGGTCGCCGTTCTGGGAAAGTCTGGGACGGCATTTCTTCAAGATGGAATTCAGCCAAGCCGATTACCTGACCGGTGTTGGCAACAAGGCATTCATTGCCGAGTTGATGCCCAAGTTTCCGCTGTACAGCTGCTTTCTTTCCGAAGATGCACGCAATGTGATCGGCCGCGTGCATGCCGACACCGAGCCTGCGCTGACCATGCTCAAGGGCGAGGGTTTCTCGTATCAGGGTTACGTCGACATCTTCGATGCGGGACCTGCCATCGAGTGCGAGACCGGCAAGATTCGCGCAATCAAGGACAGTCAGGCGCTGGTGCTGGCCATCGGCACGCCAGGTGACGATGCGCCGCAGTTCCTGATTTACAACCGCAAGCGTGAAGACTGCCGCATTACGGTAGGCGCTGCGCGTTTCGCCGCCGGTACGCTGGTGGTTGCGCCACAAACCGCCAAGCGGCTGCGCATGAGTGCAGGCGACAACGTGCGCGCCGTGCCTTTGTCTGCGGCGCGGGAGGGCGTTTGATGAGTACCCTTTATATTGCAGGTGCATGGCAGGCCGGGCAGGGCGAGCTGTTCCATTCGTTGAACCCGGTGAGCCAGCAGACGCTGTGGTCCGGGCAAAGCGCTACGGCAGAACAAGTCGATTACGCGGTGCAGGCTGCGCGTCAGGCATTTCCCGGCTGGGCGCTGCTGTCTCTGGACCAGCGCATTGCTGTGCTGGAGGCCTTTGCTGCCAGCCTCAAGGGCCGCGCCGATGAACTGGCGCACTGCATCGGTGAAGAAACCGGCAAGCCTTTGTGGGAGTCGGCGACCGAAGTAACCAGCATGGCCAACAAGATTGCCATCTCGGTGCAGAGCTATCGCGAACGAACCGGCGAAAAGAGCGGGCCGCTGGGCGATGCCACCGCAGTATTGCGCCATAAGCCACATGGTGTGGTCGCGGTGTTCGGGCCGTACAACTTTCCTGGTCATTTGCCTAACGGGCACATCGTTCCGGCCTTGCTGGCGGGCAATACGGTAGTGTTCAAGCCCAGCGAACTGACGCCGAAAGTCGCCGAACTGACCGTCAAGTGCTGGATCGAAGCCGGGTTGCCTGCCGGTGTTCTCAACCTGCTGCAAGGCGGTCGCGAAACCGGTATTGCACTGGCTGCCAACCCAGGCATCGACGGGCTGTTCTTTACCGGGTCAAGCCGCACCGGTGACGCGCTGCACCAGCAGTTCGCCGGGCGCCCCGAGAAGATTCTCGCGTTGGAAATGGGCGGTAACAATCCACTGATCGTTGATCAGGTTCAGAACATCGACGCAGCGGTTTACACCATCATTCAGTCGGCGTTCATTTCCGCAGGCCAGCGCTGCACCTGTGCGCGTCGCCTGTTGGTGCCCGAGGGCGACTGGGGCGATGCCTTGCTGGCGCGACTGGTTGCCGTCAGCGCGACTATCGAGGTGGGGGCGTTCGATCAGCAGCCGTCTCCGTTCATGGGCTCGGTCATTTCGCTGGAGGCCGCGCGCGCCTTGCTCGAAGCGCAGCGCAACCTGCTCGCCAACGGCGCAGTGACCTTGCTGGAAATGCGTCAGCCGCAGCCCGGCGCGGCGCTGCTGACGCCGGGCATTGTGGATGTCAGCGCGGTCGCCGAGCGGCCTGACGAAGAGCTGTTCGGCCCGCTGTTGCAGGTCATCCGCTACGCCGGTTTCGACGCCGCCATCGCTGAAGCCAACGCCACTCGCTATGGCCTGGCGGCAGGTTTGCTCTCGGACTCCGAAGCACGCTATCAGCAGTTCTGGCTGCACAGCCGCGCCGGGATCGTCAACTGGAACAAACAGCTGACCGGCGCCGCCAGCAGCGCACCGTTCGGCGGAGTCGGAGCCTCGGGAAACCACCGCGCCAGCGCCTATTACGCAGCCGACTATTGCGCCTATCCGGTGGCTTCGCTGGAGACGGGCAGCCTGACCCTGCCGACGACACTGACTCCCGGCATCAGGCTGAGCTGACAGGGTGCGCACGATTGCTTATAAAAACAGATCCACGGAGCCTTGCCGATGAAGTCCTGTGAAGTGAATTTTGACGGTCTGGTCGGGCCAACCCACAACTACGGCGGGTTGTCCTACGGTAATGTCGCCTCCCAGAGTAACAGCCAGCAATGCGCGAACCCGCGTGAAGCAGCGCTGCAAGGCCTGGCGAAAATGAAAGCGCTGATGGACCTGGGCTTTACCCAGGGCGTGCTGGCACCGCAGGAACGCCCTGATGTGGCCGGTTTGCGGCAGCTGGGTTTCACCGGCAGCGATGAACAGGTGATTGAAAAAGCCGCCCGTCAGGATATGCCATTGCTGGTTGCCAGTTGCTCGGCGTCGAGCATGTGGGTGGCCAACGCGGCGACGGTCAGCCCCAGTGCCGACACCGCAGATGAGCGCGTGCATTTCACGGCAGCCAACCTCAACTGCAAATACCATCGCAGCATCGAACACCCGACCACCAGCCGCGTGCTGGGGGCGATGTTTGCCGATGCAAAGCACTTTGCCCATCATCCTGCGTTGCCACCAGTCGCGCAGTTCGGCGACGAAGGCGCAGCCAACCACACCCGTTTCTGTCAGGACTACGGCCAGCCCGGCGTGGAGTTTTTCGTTTTTGGCCGCAGTGCGTTCGATACCCGCTACCCGGCACCGCAAAAGTATCCGGCCCGCCAGACCCTGGAAGCGTCACGAGCTGTTGCGCGTTTGCATGGCTTGAGCGAGGGCGGTGTGGTTTATGCTCAGCAAAACCCGGCTGTCATCGATCAGGGTGTATTTCATAACGATGTGATCGCGGTCGGCAACGGTGAGGTGCTGTTCTATCACGAGGATGCATTCCTCAACACCGAGCCAATGCTTAATGAGCTGCGCGACAAACTCGGCCGGGTCGGCGGGCAGTTGCGGGCGATTTGTGTGCCGCGTGCCGAGGTCTCGGTGCAGGATGCGGTGCGCTCTTACCTGTTCAATAGCCAGTTGTTGTCACGCCCGGACGGCTCGATGCTGCTGATCGTGCCGCAGGAGTGTCAGGCCAATGCGAGCGTCTGGGCTTATCTGCAGCGGTTGATTGCCGATGACAGCCCGGTTGCCCAGGTCAAAGTGTTCGATCTCAAGCAAAGCATGCAGAACGGCGGCGGCCCTGCCTGCCTGCGACTGCGTGTAGCGCTCAAGGAAACCGAGCTGGCTGCGGTGAACCCTGGCGTGATCATGACCGCGCCGCTGTACGACACGCTGACGCAATGGGTCGACAGGCACTACCGTGATCGCATGAGTGAAAACGATCTGGCCGATCCCCGATTGCTGAGCGAATGCCGTACGGCATTGGATGAACTGACGCAAATCCTTAAACTGGGTGCCGTCTATCCGTTTCAACTGAATTGAAACACCCTGCGCGCCGGGCAAATGTCTGGCGCATGATTTCTTTATCTAGAGCATTCCGACTATGAGCGACGCCCTGCAACTGATCCTTGAAGACACCGATGGCACCCAGCTGGAAACCTCTTGCACCCGCGTTGCCATTATCTGGCAGGGCAAGGAACTGTGGATTCAGCAGGATGGCCGTGGCCAATTGCTGATCGGCGTTGACGTCGAAGAAGACGATGCCGAGTACGCCAACCTGCTGCTGCGCCCGTTGGCAACCAACCTGGTCAGCCTGCAACTGGAAATGGAACCGGCCGACGCAGGTGCCGACGAAGACGGTCACGTTCACGGCCCTGACTGCAACCACTAAGGAAGTTGCCCTATGCTCGCCCTCGGCAAACTGCTTGAACTGACCCTGGCTGGACGTGAGCCAGCGGAAAAGACTCAACTGACCGTCGAAGGCGTGCGGATGCGATGGATGGGCGAGGGGGCTCTGGAGGTTCGCCCACCGGAGGTTCGTGACAATGGCACGGACCTGCTGCTCTCCGCCGGTATTCATGGCAACGAGACAGCACCCATCGAGCTGCTGGATGAACTGATCCGCAGCATCGCGCGCGGCGACCTTAAACCGCGCGCACGTATCCTGTTTCTGTTCGGCAATCCCGACGCCATGCGGCGCGGTACCCGGTTTGTCGAGCAGGACGTCAATCGGCTGTTCAACGGTCGTCACGAGCAAAGTGGCGGTGCAGAAGCCCTGCGTGCCTGCGAGCTGGAGCATCTGGCCGCCAGCTTTTTCAGCCTGCCGGATCGCTACCGCCTGCATTACGACCTGCACACTGCCATTCGCGGTTCGAAGATCGAGCAGTTCGCGCTGTACCCGTGGAAAGAAGGCCGTCAGCACTCGCGCCTCGAACTGGCCCGGCTGCGTGCTGCGGGGATGAGTGCGGTGTTGTTGCAGAACAAGCCGTCCATTGTGTTCAGCGCCTATACCTACGATCAACTGGGTGCCGAGGCCTTCACTCTGGAACTGGGCAAGGCCCGGCCGTTCGGCCAGAACCAACAGGTCAACCTTGCGCCGCTGCGTTTGCGTCTGGAGCAGATCATCGAAGGCCGCGAGCCCGAGCTGGATGAAAATCTTGAGGGGTTGCAACTGTTCAGCGTGGCACGCGAAGTCATCAAGCGTACCGATGCATTCACGTTCAACCTTGCCGATGCTGTAGAAAACTTCTCACCGCTGGAAAAGGGCTACGTGCTGGCCGAAGACGCGGGCGGTTCACGCTGGGTGGTAGAGGAGGAGGGCGCGAGGATCATCTTCCCCAACCCGAAAGTCAAAAACGGCCTGCGGGCGGGGATTCTGATTGTGCCGACTGATGCGGGTAGCCTTGGCTGATCGCCTGGCACCCTCAAGATCGGACGCAGAGCGTCCAGAACGGCATTCCCACGCTGGAGCGTGAGGAACGATAGGTGTCCGGGAGAACACCTATCGTGCCAATGCTCCGCGTTGGCATGCAGTTCGTGACGCTCTGCGTCACACCTACGCGTTTCAGCAGGCCGCTTTTTGCTGAGCGTCCAGGCGACGCAGGCTGCGTACCTTGTTCAAGGTGTCAGCGCAGGTCTTCGCCGCTTCTTCGCCTTTGTGCGAGAAGTGATCGAAGAAGAACTTCTGGTGTTCTTCGCCCGCATGGAAGTGGTGCGGTGTCAGGACCACGGAAAACACCGGTACTTCGGTTTCCAGCTGGACCTGCATCAGCGCACTGACCACTGACTGTGCAACGAATTCATGGCGATAGATGCCGCCGTCCACTACCAGTGCAGCGCCGACGATGCCAGCGTAGCGGCCGGTATTGGCCAGCAGTTTTGCATGCAGCGGAATTTCGAAGGCACCGCCCACTTCAAAGATGTCGATGTCACTTTCCGCATAGCCATGATTGGCCATCTCGGCGATAAAACCTTTACGGCTTTGATCGACAATATCCTTGTGCCAGCAGGCCTGGATAAAGGCGACGCGTTCGTTCGGGTGGCTTTTGCTTTTGCTGTCGATTGCAGTAGGTTGCACGTGTTCTGACTCCTGTTTATAGAAAAAACAGGGCGTTTGGATCGAAAGGGATTCAAGTCGCGTAGGAAAGCCTCCTGAACGATGTCGTTCATGATGAGGTTTTGCAGACGTTCTTGCAGACACCAATCCCGCTCTCTCTTCATCCGGACTATGACCGTCGGCCCCGGAATCACACCGGGTCTGCTGACCTTGCCGATCGCCAGCCAAAGCTGCGACCCCCAAGCGCTCGCGGGCTAGACGCATTGCGCGCCATTACCGCCGGTGGGGAATTGCACCCCGCCCTGAGAACGTTGCCGGCACTTTACGTGGCCGGCGCGGGATTTTTATCACAGTTCGCTGGATCATGCATGGACACTTTCGTACGGTGCACCTACCTTTTTCTTATAAGGGCACGGAGTATCGAGAGCGGCGGTGCTTGATTATCATGTACCGCGGCCTCAGTAATGCCTTGTTGCAAGCCAAAGGTTGCATGCATTATCGATCTTCAACTTCAGGGAGCTTTTTCGTGACTGTCATCGATCTGCGCAGCGACACAGTGACTCTGCCTACGGCCGGCATGCTCGATGCCATGGCACGTGCGCCCGTTGGCGATGACGTCTACGGTGAGGACCCAACCGTCAACCTGCTCGAAGCGACGCTCGCCGAGCGCCTCGGGTTTGATGCCGCGCTGTTTGTCCCGTCAGGCACCATGAGTAATCTGCTGGCACTGATGGCGCACTGTGAGCGTGGCGATGAATACATCGTCGGCCAGCAGGCACACACGTATAAGTACGAGGGCGGCGGTGCAGCGGTGCTGGGTTCCATCCAGCCGCAGCCACTGGACGTGCAGGCCGATGGCTCGCTGGACCTGAAGCAGGTGCTCGACGCCATCAAGCCCGATGACTTTCACTTTGCCCGCACACGCCTGCTGGCCCTGGAAAACACCATGCAGGGCAAGGTGCTACCGTTGGAATACCTGGCTGCCGCACGCACACTGACGCTGGAAAAAGGCCTCGCCCTTCATCTGGACGGCGCACGGCTGTACAACGCATCGGTCAGGCTGGGCGTCGATGTCCGCGAGATTACCCGGCACTTCGATTCTGTTTCGGTGTGCCTTTCCAAGGGGCTGGGCGCACCGATCGGCTCGGTACTGTGCGGATCGCAGCCATTGATCGCCAGAGCGCGTCGCCTGCGCAAGATGCTCGGTGGCGGCATGCGTCAGGCCGGAGGGCTGGCTGCCGCAGGGCTCTATGCGCTGGATCATCAGGTCGAGCGGCTGGCGGATGACCATGCCAATGCTGTGTTTCTGGCCGAAGGCCTGAGCGGGCTCGGCTACGCCGTCGAGCCGGTGCAGACCAACATGGTCTACGTGCAGATCGGTGAGCGCGCTGCATCACTCAAGGCGTTCTGCGCCGAGCGTGGCATCGTGCTCACAGCCGCGGCGCGGCTGCGCATGGTGACCCACCTGAATGTGTCGCGCGCGCAGGTTGAACAGGTCATCGCTGCATTTGCAGCCTTTGAACACTCATGAGATGACGATAATCCAGTTAGTTGTTTCTATCGCACAAACACACTGTACCGAGGGCGCAACGCCTATATAATGCGGCCCTTTGCCGTCGCTACGTCATTTGACGTTTTGCACTTGCCTCTGGCCGCAGTCTCCGTGGAAGAACCTATGAAAAGCGCAGAAATCCGTGAAGCCTTCCTTGGCTTCTTCGAAGAGCAAGGCCACACCCGTGTCGCTTCAAGCTCCTTGATTCCGGGCAATGACCCAACCCTGCTGTTCACCAACGCAGGCATGAACCAGTTCAAGGATTGCTTCCTGGGCCAGGAAAAACGCGCCTACACCCGCGCCGTTACCAGTCAGAAATGCGTGCGTGCCGGTGGCAAGCACAACGACCTGGAAAACGTCGGCTATACCGCTCGTCACCACACTTTTTTCGAAATGCTGGGCAACTTCAGCTTCGGTGACTATTTCAAGCGTGATGCCATTACCTACGCCTGGACCTTCCTGACCTCCGAGAAATGGCTGAACCTGCCCAAGGAAAAGCTTTGGGTCACGGTCTACGCGACCGACGACGAAGCCTACGACATCTGGACCAAAGAGATCGGCGTGCCTGCCGAGCGCATGGTTCGTATCGGCGACAACAAAGGCGCGCCTTACGCCTCCGATAACTTCTGGACCATGGGCGATACCGGACCATGCGGTCCTTGCAGCGAGATTTTCTTCGATCACGGCCCGGAAATCTGGGGTGGCCCGCCAGGCTCGCCGGAAGAAGACGGTGATCGTTACATCGAAATCTGGAACAACGTATTCATGCAGTTCAACCGGACTGCAGATGGCGTGCTGCACCCGCTGCCAGCGCCGTCGGTCGATACCGGCATGGGCCTGGAGCGTGTCAGTGCGGTTCTGCAACACGTACATTCCAACTACGAAATCGACCTGTTCCAGAGCCTGCTGGCTGCGTCGGCCAAGGCCATCGGTTGCAGCAATGACAACCAGGCTTCGCTGAAAGTCGTGGCGGACCACATCCGCTCGTGCGGCTTCCTGATCGCAGACGGCGTGCTGCCTTCCAACGAAGGTCGTGGCTATGTGCTGCGCCGCATCATTCGGCGCGCCTGCCGTCACGGTAACAAGCTGGGCGCCAAAGGCAGTTTCTTCTACCAGATCGTTGCCGCGCTGGTGGCCGAAATGGGCTCTGCGTTCCCTGAGCTGGTGCAACAGCAGTCGCATATCGAGCGCGTGCTGAAAGGTGAAGAAGAACAGTTCGCCAAGACCCTTGAGCAGGGGCTGAAAATTCTTGAACAGGATCTGGCTGACCTCAAAGGCACCGTGGTGCCGGGTGAAGTCGTGTTCAAGCTGTACGACACCTACGGTTTCCCGATGGACCTGACAGGTGACATCGCCCGCGAGCGCAACCTGACTCTGGACGAAGCCGGCTTCGAGCGTGAAATGGACGCCCAGCGCGTGCGCGCCCGTTCGGCCAGCTCGTTTGGCATGGACTACAACAGCCTGGTCAAGGTCGACGTCGCTACGCAGTTCACCGGTTACTCTGCAACGACTGGCAGCGCCAGCGTTGTGGCGCTGTATAAAGAAGGTCAGTCGGTCACTCACCTGAATGAAGGCGAAGAGGGCGTGGTGATTCTCGACACCACCCCGTTCTATGCCGAATCGGGCGGTCAGATCGGCGACAGCGGTTTCCTGCATGCCGGTGATGTGCGTTTCGATGTCAGTGACACCACCAAGACTGGCGGTGCGTTTCTGCACCACGGTGTTGTGGCCTCCGGCAGCTTGAGCGTCGGCGCCCAGGTTGAAACACAGGTGGCCGATGAAGTTCGCGATGCAACCAAATTGAACCATTCGGCCACTCACTTGCTGCACGCCGCATTGCGTCAGGTGCTGGGTGAGCATGTTCAACAGAAAGGCTCGCTGGTCGACAGTCAGCGCCTGCGCTTTGACTTCAGCCATTTCGAGGCGATCAAGCCCGAGCAACTGCGTGCGCTGGAAGATATAGTCAACGCAGAGATTCGCAAGAACACCGAGGTAATGACCGAAGAAACCGATATCGACACCGCGAAAAAGAAAGGTGCCATGGCGCTGTTCGGCGAGAAGTACGGCGACAGCGTTCGGGTGCTGAGTATGGGTGGCGAGTTTTCCGTCGAGCTGTGCGGTGGTATCCACGCCAGCCGTACCGGTGACATCGCGCTGTTCAAGATCGTCAGTGAAGGCGGTGTGGCAGCAGGTGTACGGCGTATCGAGGCGGTCACCGGTGCTGCTGCGCTGGCCTGGCTGAATGCGGCCGAAGATCAACTCAAGGAAGCCGCGACGCTGGTCAAAGGCAATCGCGACAACCTGCTGGACAAGCTGACGGCTGTGCTTGAGCGCAACCGTCTGCTGGAAAAACAACTGGAACAACTGCAAGCCAAGGCAGCCAGTGCCGCCGGCGACGACCTGTCGTCTGCCGCGCTGGATGTCAAAGGGGTCAAGGTTCTGGCTACGCGCCTGGATGGCCAGGACGGCAAGGCGCTGCTGGCGCTTGTCGACCAGTTGAAGAACAAGCTCGGCCGCGCAGTGATCCTGCTCGGCAGTGTTCATGAGGACAAGGTTGTCTTGGTCGCAGGCGTGACCAAGGACCTGACTGGCCAACTCAAAGCCGGTGATTTGATGAAGCAGGCGGCTGCCGCTGTCGGTGGTAAAGGCGGTGGGCGTCCTGATATGGCTCAAGGCGGTGGTGTCGATGCAGGTGCGCTGGATTCAGCGCTGGCACTGGCCGTTCCTTTTGTAGAGCAGGGTATCTGAGTCGAGTCTGCAGGCCTGTCGATCGCCGACAGGCCTTGCAAGGATTTGAATGGGTTAATAGGTGCTCTTAACGGGTTCTGAGGCGGCTTTGAGATGGCTTTAATCGTACAGAAATTTGGCGGCACCTCGGTGGGCTCTGTAGAGCGCATCGAGCAGGTGGCCGACAAGGTCAAGAAATTCCGTGAGGCTGGAGACGACCTGGTGGTCGTGCTGTCAGCCATGAGCGGCGAAACCAACCGTTTGATCGAGCTGGCCAGGCAGATCAGTGATCAGCCGGTTCCCCGTGAACTGGACGTGATCGTTTCCACGGGCGAGCAGGTCACCATCGCCCTGCTGGCGATGGCGCTGATGAAGCGTGGCGTGCCTGCGGTGTCCTACACCGGCAATCAGGTCCGTATCCTCACCGACAGCGCGCACAACAAGGCGCGCATCCTGCAGATTGACGACCAGAAGATCCGCTCCGACCTGAAAGCCGGTCGTGTAGTGGTGGTCGCCGGTTTCCAGGGCGTCGATGAGCACGGCAACATCACCACCCTCGGCCGTGGTGGCTCGGACACTACCGGTGTTGCGCTTGCCGCAGCGCTGAAAGCTGACGAGTGCCAGATCTACACTGACGTCGATGGTGTGTACACCACCGACCCGCGTGTCGTGTCGCAGGCTCAGCGCCTCGACAAGATCACCTTCGAAGAGATGCTGGAAATGGCCAGCCTCGGGTCCAAGGTGCTGCAGATCCGAGCGGTCGAGTTCGCCGGCAAATACAACGTCCCGCTGCGCGTTCTGCACAGCTTCAAAGAGGGGCCGGGCACCCTCATTACAATCGATGAAGAGGAATCCATGGAACAGCCGATCATTTCCGGCATCGCCTTCAACCGCGATGAAGCCAAGCTGACCATCCGTGGTGTGCCAGACACCCCCGGCGTAGCGTTCAAGATTCTCGGCCCGATCAGCGCGGCCAATATCGAAGTGGACATGATCGTGCAGAATGTTTCGCACGATAACACCACCGATTTCACCTTCACGATCCATCGCAACGACTATCAGGCTGCCTTGCAGGTGCTTGAGTCCACCGCGCGTGAGATCAGTGCTCGTGAAGTGTCCGGCGATACCAAGATCGCCAAGGTGTCCATTGTCGGTGTCGGCATGCGCTCGCACGCAGGCGTTGCCAGCCGTATGTTTGAAGCATTGGCCAAGGAAAGTATCAATATACAGATGATCTCCACGTCGGAAATCAAGGTTTCCGTGGTCATCGAAGAGAAGTATCTGGAGTTGGCTGTGCGCGCGTTGCACACGGCTTTTGAGCTGGATGCTCCGCGGCAGGGTGAGTGATCCTGTCGTCGAAGGGCGCGGTCTGACCGCGTCTTTCGGGTGCTGCGCAGAAAGGCTGTGGTTTTCTTTGCGTTAGTCGATACACAGGTAAGGGTTGTGGCCTTGTGCTACAGGTCGATGCCTACTGGTTTGCAGACTGTTGTCCCTGAATAAAGGCGTAAGGAGAAAAGTATGCTGATTCTGACTCGTCGGTGCGCGGAAAGCCTGATCATTGGTGACGGTGAGATTACCGTGACCGTGCTCGGAGTGAAGGGTAATCAGGTGCGTATTGGTGTCAATGCGCCCAAGGAAGTCGCTGTCCACCGTGAAGAGATTTACCTTCGCATCAAGAAAGAGAAGGACGAAGAACCAAGCCATTAATTTTTATTGAATTTTTGGTTTGCAAACGGGGAAAAGGGTGGTTATTATACGCCCCGTGTTGCGGAGAGCTGGCCGAGTGGCCGAAGGCGCTCCCCTGCTAAGGGAGTACACCTCAAAAGGGTGTCGGGGGTTCGAATCCCCCGTTCTCCGCCATTATTTATGTAGTGCGTAAGATTGGGCTTGATCGGTAAGTTGTTGAATTTACTAGAAAAAGTGCTTGACTAAACAATTTTACGACCTATAATGCGCGGCACCAACACATGCACTCGTAGCTCAGCTGGATAGAGTACTCGGCTACGAACCGAGCGGTCACAGGTTCGAATCCTGTCGAGTGCACCATTTAAAGTTGTTTGAAGTGTTGTAAGTAATTACAAGGTTTCCGATAACTGGCTTCAACCAGAGGTGATCTGGTCTAAAAACACCAATGCACTCGTAGCTCAGCTGGATAGAGTACTCGGCTACGAACCGAGCGGTCACAGGTTCGAATCCTGTCGAGTGCACCATTTAAAGTTGTTTGAAGTGTTGTAAGTAATTACAAGGTTTCCGATAACTGGCTTCAACCAGAGGTGATCTGGTCTAAAAACACCAATGCACTCGTAGCTCAGCTGGATAGAGTACTCGGCTACGAACCGAGCGGTCACAGGTTCGAATCCTGTCGAGTGCACCATACAACGAAAAGCCCACATCGAAAGATGTGGGCTTTTTGCTTTCTAGCGTTTTCCTTTAACGCATCCATTCTCGTCAAATGTCACATTATTGCTGCGACCCTTTTTCTGGTTGTACACGTAATGTGATTCGCCATTACGGTTGGTGACTTTGTCCGGGCGCCCCAGCAGGCTCTCGACATCACGCTGCGTCATGCCGGGAGGTGTGCGCTGGTTGATGATCGCTGCCCGACGCTGTTCGGCGCTCAGGCGGTTGCCGCAACCATCATCGCGTGTGCCGACCACCACCAGTTTCTGGCGCGTGGGTTTTCGGTGTGTTGGCGCTGAAAGGTTTGCGGGCGGAAGCAGGTCGATGTTGGTTCCCGGTGGTGCATTGAAGGCCCTCTGCATGCGGGTGCTGTGGCCTTCGGGGCAGCCGAGGGTAGTGAACATGATCTTTCCGGAAGCGTCCTCGCAGCGATGAACAGTGCTGGCGGTTGCAGGTGCAGGAGCGCAGAGTAGAGCGCTCCACAGGGATAGATGAACGGCTGTGCGCATGCTCAAGTCCTCCATGACAGGGTGTCGTGCAAGCCTAGCCGCAGCCTCTGTGGGCGGCGAGCGCGTTTTCTTGGCTGAATGTGACGTCGAAGCCGGGCTGGCTAACAGAGTTGTGCAGGTTTGCGCTGCAAACGGTTGTTATAAGCTGAATTTCTCGCATGCGCTTCTCTAAAAGCGGTGTATCATTGCGCCCGTCAGCTCCGCCGGGGCTTGTGGAACACCTCCATGGACTTACCCAGTCGTTACTCAATAATGTTTTTCAACAATCATGAATTAACTGATTGATCTCCCGGCGTGCTCCGCTGCTGGGAGTGGAGTTCGCCTATGACCGAAAGAGAAGTAAAAAAAACGCAGGAAAGCTTGCAGGATCGCCTGGCTCAGGTTGTCGATCTGCTGCAGCGCCAGCGTATTGTTGAAGACCTGACCCATCGTCAGGAAGGTCAGCATCAGGACCGTGTAGAAAACCTGGTTCACCGGCAGAACCTCGTCGAGTTGCAACGCAAGCTCGAAGACCTTCACTCTGCCGACGTCGCCTATATCCTCGAAGCCCTGCCTCTGGAAGATCGTCTGACCGTATGGCAGCTGGTCAAGGCCGAGCGCGACGGCGACATTCTTCTTGAAGTATCCGATTCCGTTCGTGAAACCCTGATCGCCGACATGGATGATCACGAGTTGCTCGCGGCGGCACGGGACATGGACGCCGACGAACTGGCCGACCTTGCTCCCGAGTTGCCCCGCGATGTCGTTCACGAGCTGATGGAGGCACTGGATTCACAACAGCGTGAGCGCGTCCGTTCGGCTTTGTCCTATGACGAGGATCAGGTCGGTGCGCTGATGGACTTCGAGATGGTGACGATCCGTGAGGACGTCAGCCTTGAAGTCGTGCTGCGCTACCTGCGCAGGTTGAAAGAGCTGCCGGGCCACACCGACAAACTGTTTGTGGTCGACTCCGAAGGCGTGCTCAAGGGCGTGCTGCCGATCAAGCGCCTGCTGGTCAATGACCCGGAGAAGCAGGTTGGCGAAGTCATGGCCAACGATCCGGTCAGCTTTCACCCGGAAGACGATGCCTACGATGCTGCTCAGGCCTTCGAGCGTTACGACCTGATCTCCACGCCGGTCGTGGACAAGAACGGCAAGCTGATCGGCCGTCTGACCATCGATGAAATGGTTGACCTGATTCGTGAGGAGAGCGAAAGCGAAGTCCTCAACATGGCGGGTCTGCGCGAAGAAGAAGATATCTTCGCGTCGGTATGGCGTTCCCTGCGTAACCGTTGGGCCTGGCTGGCAGTCAATCTGGTGACGGCCTTCCTGGCTTCGCGCGTGATTGGCTTGTTCGAAGGCTCCATCGAGAAGCTGGTGGCACTCGCTGCGCTGATGCCTATCGTGGCCGGGATTGGTGGCAACTCCGGTAATCAGACCATCACCATGATCGTGCGCGCGATGGCGCTGGATCAGGTCAATACCGGTAATACGGCCCGCCTGCTGCGCAAGGAGCTGGCTGTCGGCTTGATCAACGGTCTGCTCTGGGGCGGGGTGATCGGCGTGGTCGCCTACATGCTGTATGGCAGTTGGTCGCTAGGCGTGGTCATGACCGCGGCCATGACACTCAACCTGTTGCTGGCGGCGCTGATGGGCGTTTCCATCCCTATGGCGCTGGCGCGCCTGGGACGAGACCCTGCCATGGGTGCAAGCGTCATGATTACAGCGATGACCGACAGCGGCGGCTTCTTCATCTTCCTGGGGCTGGCAACGATCTTTCTGCTCTAAGCTCTGCCTCAAGACAAGCTCTTAAAATAAAAAAAACCGCCATGATCAGGCGGTTTTTTTATGCCCCGACGAAGTCTTCGGGTTGCCATGTACTGCCACTAGGCCTACGACTACTAACGAAAAAGGCTACAACGAAAAAGGCCAGCTTTCGCTGGCCTTTGTCTGTTACACCAAGTCTCAGGACTCTTCGGAAGCGAGTTCCGTGTCATGAGCAATCAGCGAAACAAGTGCATTCTGTTGACGATGTGAAAGCTGACGAAAACGTTGCAGCAGCTCGCGTTCGTGCAAGGACAGCTCAGGACTGTCAAGACGCAGGCTTGGTTCATCACCAAGTGCGCCTTCCTGAATCAGGCTTTGTTCGAGGCGAGCAATGATTTCCGAGTTCATGCTGCGGTGATGATTCTTGGCTACCTCTTGCACGCGATTACGCATGCCGTCTGGTAGGCGAACGACGAACTTGTCAGCCGTGCGGCTGGAATAAGTAGCCTGTTTCATAGGGCTCATATATTTAACCGGTTAGTTCAGGGGAAGCGGTTCTAGCAAGTGGCCGCAAGATTGTCATCGTGAGACAGTCATTTTGGCCAAATGTTCAACCGGGGTTCCAAGGGGCCGACATCATGCCGTAATACGTCGAATCCTTGGCGTCAATTCTGTGACAAATATTGACTCAGGTGGCGGCTTTTGGCCAGCACCAATTATCAGAAATGCGAGCAAATTTGCAAAGTCCTCGCATTTGCCCCTGAATAACCGGGCACGTCACCGAGCTTCTTTTTGCCATCATGGCTATTTGACTCTGAGAGTAGGTCGGAATTCAGCGCAAACGAAGCTACCCGACCAAGGGTTACGAGGGCAGGGCGCAGGAAGGATTTTGGAGCTTATAAACGCAGTGCTCGGCGCGATGAGCGGGTCGAGCGAGAGGGTTGTGAGCTTTTGGGGCTATGCCTTTTAGCTTAGCGAAGCACTGGGTCGAATTTGATACGACGGCCGAGAAACAGCGCTACTACAAAAAGACTGGCGAACACGCCTGCAGCGATGTTGGCAGCGATGCTCAAAGTGTGCGCTTGAACAGGAAGCAACAGGTCAACGATCACAGCCATAATCGCCAGGACCAGAAATGACAACGCGGATTTTGACATGGCTACTCTCTCTATAAATGGCTGGTTCAAACGTTCTCAGAAAATCCAGCGCTGCTCGGCGCGTGGCATCTGAAGTGAATCATCATCGTCATTGGCCAATACCGCTGCACTGGCAATGCGGTCAGTCATGATGGCCAACTGGGGCGCATGGCTGATCTGGTGATGAGCAGGAGCGGGTGCGGTGACCTGCGTATCCTTGGCACTGGAATCGTGAAAATGAAATGCCACCAGAGCCACCAGAGCTGCCGCATTCAACACTGAGAGAGTCTTGTTCATTTTCCAGTACCTGTGCCCGACCGTTTGGGAGGAGATGTGTTCACTGATGCTGATAATGCAGTCTGCATGCCAACCAGAAAATGATAAAAAGTCTTTTTAAATCAATAGTTTATAAATTGAAAAAAAGTCGTGTGTAGTGCGTTTTGCAATGATGGCTTTTTGGGGTATTGCAAATTGCATGATCGGTTTATTCAGCCGCGTTTCGGGGCGACATCGGCTACAGCTCTGAAGGGCAATGACGACATGACAAAAGCGGCACATGCCGCTAAGATGCACGCCGTCCTCGCTGGCACCGATCGGTGTGCTGGCACGCAGTGTCTCAGTAGCTCAATTGGATAGAGCATCCCCCTCCTAAGGGGAAGGTTGGCAGTTCGAACCTGCCCTGGGACACCAATATAATCAGTGGTTTAGCGAATTATCTCGCGTGTCTCCTTGCTTGTTGTTTTTATTTGGTCCCCACTTCTCCACACGCTCAGCATTGAGCTATCAGCTTTCCAATGAAATTGAGCTCTTTAGCCTATTTCCGAAACTGATGCATTGCTCGTTCTCATCTAGCTGTGAAATTGCATCCCGGCTGACAAGTCATTTGAATTGCAACTGATCCCCCGATTGTGTCGGATGAATACCGAGGGTTTCGCCCAGGTTCAAAGCTGGTTATGACGCACAAGGGGCAAGCCTTTGAACTCGCGTTCAAACACCGCCAGTTGCACAGCGGACCGGAGGTGTACCGGGCCTGTGACGCGTTGCAACAGACAATCAGCAGGCTCTACCGGCAGGCCGGTATCAAACAGGGGTCATCCCATAGCGGAAGGCGCTCACTGGCGGCCAAGGTGTTGGCGGCAACCGGCGATGTTGAGACGGTGCAGACCATCCTTGGCCATGGCTGCCTTGACCACAGCAAGCCCTATCTGACCGTGGATCAAGCGACGATTCGTCGGGCATTTGAGGTTGCTTTGTGATCACCATCTTGTATGAGTGGTAGGGCCTGGATTAGGCTGATCATGTTGTACTCATGTTATAAAGCAGTTGTATTCATGTAGATTTGCATTTACATTCATTTCGAAATCAGTCTGTGTTAGGTCCCTAAAAATGCTAGTCAATATCCAGATCAAAGATGATCTACTCCGTGCCTTGTTGAATCAGGCCCACAAGAATGACTCAACGCCAGAGGGCCTTCTTGACGAGATCTTGCGGCAAGAGCTTGATGACCCAGATTTGGAAAGCAAATCGCTTAATGCCTTCCTTCAAGAGGCGATACGCGGTGCAGGCGCAATCGAAAAAATGACTGAATTTTCGTTCGATGACGTTTTGGGTAGGGAGGATTGGAATCGTCTGAGTGGTGGTGACCGTAAATCGCTTGGTCGAAGTTTCCGGAAAGAGGTTGAGCGCTTGGGTATCGCCGTGTGGCTGCGCCGCAATAGCGCGAACAAAGCTATTTACCTTAAGCGGTAGACCGAACTGGATTGCTCGGAGCTGAATGCGGTCGACAAGCAGCAGCTCCAGCTAGTGAACCAGCAACTGGGCATGAAGCTGTCCGCCTCGGCAAACACAATTGAATCTACGGAAAAAATAGCCTAGAAGCGGTTAAAAAGCTTTGTGAAGGTGATCCGGCTCGATTGGGCGACATCGTTCGGAGAATCATTTGATGATACAGCGTATGGATCCAGCAGCTTTTAAGGCTGAGTACAAAAGAAAGGGGTGGACTGGGCGCATGCTCGCTGAGCGTTGGCAAAAATCTGTGGCTTGGATAAGCAAAATCGGAAATGACCCAATGCGCGAGCCTCATTGGGATGATGCGGTACGTGGACTACCTGACGAAAGGTTGAACTATAGTTCAATATATAACTTGCCATGGGTTGAAGCTTGGTTCAATATCGCGACTGAGGATAACCCTCAGAGGAGTAATGATATGTCGGATTTCATGTCCATGTTGGACGACTTCAACAAAGCATCGACTGCCGAGCGGGAAATTGTAGATCGGGTTTCTGTCGAGCTTTGGCGTTACCTCGGTCTCGGTGAAAGCTTCGCTTGGATGGCAGTTAAGAATCAGATTCAGGTTGAAGCTGCAAACCGTAACGACGCCCAAGGAAGCGTGGCACTGGCATGGCTGAAAGCTGCATCTGACAAGCGACTGACGTGGAAGCGTACTCCCCATGGTGATCTGCAGGTCATTGAAGCGATTAGCCAAATAAGTGATTTGATGGATCTCGTTCATGTCCTGGTCAACGAGCGCCCAGGCAAGCAGCATCCTATGGCAGCCCTTATAGAGCGGGCTTTGGCATCAGGGCTAAATGGATCACGTCTGCAGGCATCAATCGCTTCGGCGATTTCTCAAGGACACATAATCGTTACGCCCGATTGCGGACCGAAAGGGATGGGGGTCTTTCAACTCGGCAAGGTTTGGTGATTTACCTCAGAAAAATCCGCTCAGTTGCACCCCAAGCCCCGCCGTCAAACGCGGGGCCGAGGTCGTAAAGGGACGCCTGTTTTAGCGTCCAAAATATGGAGATTCATAATGGAATATGGCGCAATGCAAGAACTCACCCTAGTCACAAAATCAGGAGTATTTCATCAAGCAGGCATCACGTACGTACAGTTTGATATCTGGACTCCGCATCTTTCCGAAAAGCCCAAAGCATCAGTCGATTACGCCTCATGTATGTACACGACATTAGCAAGCCCTGATGGTGGGCCGCTCACGCAGTTCGTCGAACTGGTTGAACGTGCGAACGGTCTCGTCACCAAGAATGGATCTGATCCCGTTGTTGGCTGGTATATTCATAGCGGCAACGAGATGCTGACTACGGAACAAATCCAGTCAGTTGTCGGCCCTAGTGTTGCGGTCAAAAAGCTGGACGATTTGCCGGCTGCGCCTGACAGTAATGAGTTTGTAAGCGTTGACGGTATTACCGTCCGGGCCCTGGAAGCGGCACCAATAGAAAAATTTGAGCGTTTAACGGAAAAGCTCCGGACAGCTTGGCGTGAGCTGATGGACGAGATCATGGCAGTAGAGAAACGTGACGACATTCGTGTTTGCCTTGCTCGTGCTGAAGGTTACGCCTTGGCTCTGCTCGACGGTGACCTGATTACTGAAAGTCAAAATACCATGATGGGAGTTGAGCTGGCTAACCGCTCAACTTTGCGTGATTGGGAGCTACAAAGCCGTGATAGAAAGCGCGGATAGGAACGTCGCGATGGCCATCTATGAAGAAATGAGTGCGGATCTGATTGAGCTGGTGAAGCTGTAAGGCTTGATGAGCAGTATGCAGGTGCGGTCGCTCACACGCGCCTGCAGGCTGATCCGGAGACAACCAGGGTGCATCAGCAGCGTGCACACAGATTAATGAGCTTTCACGCAAATACGGCCTTCTGTGAAGCCTCACGGACATAGCGGGATCTCCCGCACCAGGTCATCCAGTTGCACCCCAAGCCTCGCCGTTAACGCGGGGCTAGGTCAGTAGAAGGGCGCTCATTTTTGCGTCCGCGAAAATACCCAGGAAATGCTCAATGTACCTCGATTACCTTTTGTGGGCTTTCAAGCGCTCCCTAAATGTGACGCTGATTTATGTCATAGCGTGCCTTGCCATATGGATATTCTTGGGTTTGCCAAGCGGCTGGATCGTACTGGCAATTTCGGTAGCTACTTGGGCACTGTACTTCTCTGTGTACCTCAAAGATTGGCGTACTGATCAGCGTTATTGCAACGAGCACCGCGACCGCTTTTTATGAAGGAAAATCTGAAATGAGTAACGAATCCCTAGACGAAGCGCGCCAGAGCATCGTCCAAATGCGTGCAACCGTAGAAGCTGCGCAGATCGCAATCAAGCTGTCTTTTGATGAGTGCAATCCGGCCTATGTCGAAGCAAAGGCTAGGACATTGAAGGCGCTGCAAGAGGCGGCCGAAAGTATTGCGTCTTTGGCTGCACAATTGGGCGGTGTACCGGTCCCGGTGCGTCACTGAAGTCAGCACGGTTATGATTGCTGCGCACCACCGGCCCTTGATTGGGCCTTTGGCATTACCAGGGAGCGGTTTCCGTGCCCGTTGGACTAGAGGTGAAGATGTACGGTCAAGAGCAAGCCAGCCGCTGGAAGCGGTTTCTGTGTTTCGTATTTGGGCACGACATGGTGGAGACCTCGCGCCTTATGCACCACGACCGTGACATTGTGAGAAACACTTGTGAGCGGTGCGGTAAGACCGAATCCCCGATATAAGCAGGAAAAGTCGCTATGAGTGCGCTTCGCAAAGCGGGAGACTTCCCCAACAAATCGGTTGTCGAGTACGCGACCATCAAAGTTGAGATTCCGCACAGGTTGGTCCCGATTAATCTGCGCAACGAGCACTACGAAGACGCAGACCTAGTAAAAGGTCTTTCCGTCTCACCGACCGGGCGTCTCAGTTACAAAACGCTGTACCTGGACAGCAAAGAGTTGGCCGAAAAACTTGCGGAGAGACTGACTGATCTGTTCAAGAACAGGCCTTACCGCGACCATTACAAGCTGGCAGTTTCCGTTGAACGCACCACCATGACGGTGACGGCAACCAAGGGCAAGATCAAGCATTCCGACCAGGTAGCCAGCTACCTTGCTGGGGAATAGGAAAACTAATGAATATCCGCAAATTGCATATCAAGGGCTACAAGAGCGTGGCCAATTTGGTGCTGCAGGACGTATCGCCACTGCTGGTGTTTGCCGGGGCCAACGGCTCTGGGAAGAGCAACATCGTCGATGCACTGGCTTTTCTCGGAGCGGTGGTCAAATTCGGCGCGCTACAGGCCCGTACGCAGTTTGGCGGTTTTTCACAGATCCATTGCTTCAAGTATCGAAAGGAGCAGCGCACGACGATTAGTTTCTCGATGGTTCTGGAGCTGGCCGGGAGTCTGTACGACTACACCATCAGTATCCATTCCTTGAACAAGGCACCGCAGATTGCTGAGACGCTAAAAGTTGATGGCCGCCTAGTGATCGACCGTCGAGGCAACGATACCAAGTTGCAACTCACCGAGGCGGACGGTTTGCAGAGTCTGCCGGATTACCCTAAGGATATGACCGCACTGATGCTGCTGGGGCAAAGCCCGCTGTATGTATTTTTGGCTAACATTAAAGTGTTCCGTTTCGATCCTCTGGCGGCCAAGGAGCCATCCAGCTCGACTACCGATACTAGTGAGCTGGACGCCCACGGTAAGAATGTTGCGTCCATGCTATCGGTACTGCAGAGAGATGCAAACTTTCGCGAACAAGTGCTGGAGTGGCTGGAGCTGATCGTGCCTGGGATGGAGAACGTCTCCACCGAGCAGCAGCGCCTTGATGGTTCGACGGTAATTACCTTTAAAGAAACCAGCACGAAAACTCGTTTCCCGGCCAAGCTGGTGTCGGACGGCACCATCTTTGTGCTGTGCATTCTCACTGCTGTGCTCAGCCGCGCCCATAAGAGTGGCATCACAATCATCGAAGAGCCCGAGCGCGGTATTCACCCAAAGGCGATTGGTGAGCTGGTGCAACTGATGAGGGAAAGCGCCTCGGTCGATCATCCGATTTTTCTGACCACCCACAGCGAGTCGATCGTCAGAAGTCTAGAAACGCCGGAGTTGTATTTCGTCAGCAAGGCGGACGGCAAAACCCAGGTGCAGACAGCGACCAGTGCCTGTGTGGACAAGATGCAAATCCCGCTGGATACCGCCTGGCTAAGCAATCTGTTTGACGGAGGGCTGCCATGGTGAAGGCAGGCTTTATTGTAGAAGGGGCCAGCGAACGGATCGTGGTCGAATCGCCAATGTTCAGGGAGCTGCTACGCGCCTGTGGTTACGAGCTGGTCACTCCAGTGGTCGATGCTAAGGGCGGTGGCAACCTGTTACCGCAGAACATCGATGCCTTCATCGCCCGGCTGGATACTGCCGGTGCAGAGCGGATCTTCGTGCTGACCGATCTGGAGGACGAGGCTCAGGTAGCGACGGTGCGTGAGCGGGTGGCGCATCAGCGTATCCACTTTGCCTTCATCGCCGTGAAGGCACTGGAGGCCTGGTATCTGGCCGATGGCGTGGCAATGAATGCTTGGTTGGGTACGGACGACTTTCATGAGCCTAACCCTGAAGCTACTCCAGATAAGCCTTGGGAGCGGCTCAAACAGGTCGCAGCGGAACGCGGTAAGCGCGGCCCTGGCAGCAAGGTGGCATTTGCCACAAAGGTTACTAAGCACTGGGGCTTTACTATTGAAAATGCCTCTGCGCATCCCGCCTGCCCGAGCGCACAAGAACTGATCGAATACTTCCGCACGGTGTGATGAGCACTGAGCTGATACGTAGGAAGACCCGTACTAGGTCGTACAGGTACAACCCATCTGCTAGGAGTCAGACATGTCGTTGAAAAAGGGTAAAGAGGCAGTAAAAGAGCTGCTTGAAAAAATAAAAACGGCAGGTACGGCTGACGAGGTCACTGGGTTAACGAACGATGCCCTCGCTCACATCACTTTTGCCGAGTTGGACGAAAAAAGGGTGAGAATGAGCAGGACTGAGGGTAATAAGCTTGCCGAGCAGATCAATGCTGCTAAAGCACTGCGCCTGAGTGAGTTGATCCTTGGCATCTGTGCCCCATGACTGCATCCATCCGCCGAGCAACATCCCTTCGCCCTGGACAATTCAAACACTTAATCCGCGTAGCATCTGTGACTGGCCGTTTACCAGAGCGCGACGTGATGCTCTTGTGGCTCACACATACCACTGGGGTTCGCGTCACCGAATTGGCCTTGCTGGAGGTCACTGATGTGCTGTATCCCAGCGGGGCTATCAAGCCCGAAGTGTAACTACGCGCAGAAATCACCAAGGGCTGTCGACCGCGCAATGTGTACCTGACTCATCCACGATGCCTTGCCGCCCTGGAAGACTGGATCTCAGTTCGCTTGCGCCGCCGCTGGGGCCTTTCCGGCATTGAAGAATACCGAGGCCTGCGCTCAGGTTCAAAACTGGTCACTACACACAAGAGCCATGCATTTGAATTGGCGTTTAAGCAACGCGAGCTGGACAGTGGGCCAGAGGTGTACCGGGCCTGTGATTCGGTCCAACAGACAATCAGCAGGCTTTATCGGCAGGCGGGCATAAAGCAAGGTTCATCGCACAGCGGACGGCGCTCGTTGGCGGCAAAGGTGCTGGCTGCGACTGGCGACGTGGAGACGGTACAGACCATCCTCGGTCATGCTTGCCTTGATCACAGCAAACCCTATTTGACTGTGGATCAAGCAACAATCCGACATGCTTTTGCGATTGCGCTGGCATAGTGGCATCATTAGTATTGATTGGATCCATTTTTCTGGGGTCGAACCTAACTTTAGCCTGCAATATTGTGGCTATAGGGGTAAACGATTTTAATTTTAAGGAGAAGTCTAATGGCTATTAAACCAGGCCCAAAGCCAATTGCTAAATCAACCGGCGAAGTGGATAAGCGTCGTCGTGACAATAAAGATACACAAGGAAATAATCCCGATTTGAAGCCTAGCAAGTCCTCAAAGAAATAGGTTTTAGCTTGCAGAAGCTACCATGACGGTAGCTTTTTTCATTGGATCATGGGGCTTTTTCGTGAGCGTCGGCAGTGCCGGATTAGCCCAGGTCTGCGTTGCATGGAGCTGGAGCAACAGGCCCGCGCCCAAGCGCAGTCTTAAGGGAAGGAGGAACCCCAAATGGGAGAAGCAAAGCAACGTGGTACTCAAGCAGAGCGCTCGGCCCAATCCGCTGAAGCAAAGCGTAAAACCGCCGAGTCGCTTGGCCTAGTCCGGCGCGATTTGAATGACGTTCGTGAGGAGTTGAGACTCCCCCAGGATGCTCCTTTTCTCGGATATGTCGTCCACATTCCAGCGAGCGATGAATTTCTATCGGACTTCAAGGATAGCCCGCTCGCTACATCCCGAAGCTGGACAAAGAGTCCGGGGCTTGCGCAGCGGTTCGAGCACTTTGCCGACGCCTATAAGCTCGCCCGCGAGGATCGAGAGATTGTTGTGGGACTGTTCGAAACCGCTACGCAGTTTGTAGTCGCTGAAGTCTTATAGGAATTCCTAAATGCGATATGCGAACGTCAACGGAGTGAAGTCTGAGGCACAGCCCAAAATGCGAGGGGTATGCCGCGCCTGCGATGGGGAGGTTGTTGCCAAATGTGGAAAGCATGTCATTTGGCACTGGTCTCATCTGTCCTTGAGCACCTGTGATCGCTGGTGGGAGGCCGAAACAGAATGGCATCGACAGTGGAAGGATCGGTTCCCGGAGGACTGGCAGGAAGTCGTCCAATACGAAGCACTTACGGGCGAAAAACACATTGCCGACGTTCGCACGGAGCATGGAGTGGTTGTCGAGTTTCAACGTTCCACTATCGATCCAGCAGAAGTAAACGCCCGTGAGAGTTTCTACCAGCGAATGGTGTGGGTAATCGATGGGTCAAAAAGTGAGTTTGACTCCGTAAATTTTTCCAATATGCGAAGCCGACCTGATGCCGATGGATTTGCATTTTTTCGATGGTACGGCAGGAGCAAATTGTTTCACCGTTGGCACACAACAACACCGGTATTCATCGATTTTGGTGACAAGTACGGTTTCTGGAGAGTGTGTAAATTCGATCCTAAAAGCAAAGAGGGAGTCGCGCTTCTGGTAGATCGCTCACTGTTCACCGCTGCGTTGATTCAAGGGACGTCTGATTTCAGCAGAAATGGCGGGCCAGCGTCCGCTTTCTGATAGATAGGAAAACCCGAAAGATGAAAGCTTAATGATCATTATCGACGAAGTGTTGCGTGAGCGGGTGAATGCGATCGGATGGGAAATTCCCGCTGGTGTTGTGATGCGGGTACATGCAGTTCCACCTGTAGAGGGACTAGGCGAGAACGGCTCAATAACCGTGTTTACAGATAAAGTGACCGCTCTAAATTCGAAATTTTTTGAAGACCCAGATTGGTGGGTCACATCTACAAATTTGAGCTGTGTTCAGGAAAAGGGTTGGTGGATCACCTCCAATGTTCCTGCGATAGCAGCTATCCAATTTGCTTTGCGAACCGACGACGGGATGCGGTTCTTGCGGATGTTTGATGAACGCGACTTCGACACGATCCGGCGCGAGTGGCCAGATGCACCGACGACGATTTTTGGCGGCGTTTAACCTCTGCACAAACCAGCCTAACTGGGAAAACGACCAGGTACACCCCAAGCCTAGGCCGCAAGCCGGGGCCGAGGCCGTAGAGAGAGGCGCGATTCCCGCGTCCAGGATCGAGCAGAGAATTCACCGATGCTGATTAGTGCGACCACGGATATTAATGAGTTCGGGTTGCGTTCATTTTGAACGCATCTCCCCGCGTTAAGCCCAAACTGGCGGAGAAGTTTTATGACGAAGACCATCGACAAGGAGTTCGTGCGGCGACGCGACGACGAACTGATCACGCAGGGCTTTAAACTGCACCAACGGCCGTTTCACGTGGCGATGGCCTGGATGAAGGCCAACGGCATTTCCGGCGATGTGTTCGACAAGGCGATGTGGGACCCGCTCATGGCGATCTACCATACGCTCTATCCCGCAGGTGATTTCTCGATGCCAGCGATGCTCAAGGGCGGCGTGGCGCTGCGTGACCAGATGTATCCGGTTCGAATCGCCGTCGGATATGGGTCCGTTTCGGTTGATCTCATCGACTGCATCGAGATACCGCGCGGTGAGCTGAAACTTATATTCGAACAATATCCAGAACAGGGTTGGCGTGCCGTTTATGGCGTCGCCGACCTGTGGGATTTCGCATATGGCGTCAGTGATCTGGAGCGTGGGACTGGGGATGCGCCTCAGCTACTCGCCAATGCGCGCTCGTCCCTCGCGGCGACCGCTCGTATCCTCGCCGGTGACACCGATATAGACGCGGCCGTACAGACGATCTGCTTGACCGCCGAACTGGCGCTCAAAGGGGCACTTGCCGCGCGCGGCTGGACCGAGGCGCAATACCGCAAATTGTCGCACCACCTTGTTAAGCTAGCCGACGCGCTGATCGGCGAGGTCTCGACTGCGCACGACGATCGCCTTCGCGGCGCTATCGCGCATTTCCCTGACTATGTCGGTACCCGATATGCATCGCACGGCATGACCCGGATCGAGCTGATGGTACTTGCGATGCGCGCTCAGTTTGTGGCAGCCGAGGCGTTGCGCCGTGTGTCTGATCGCGATCTAGCGTCGAGGCTAGAAGCTGATCCTAACAACATGCCGCGACCAGTTCTTTGGTGATGATGAGGTTGCGCGCTGTGCTGTCGTTCAATGAACGTCAGACGATCAGTTCATTCCTCACCGTTTCAAACGGTCTTCTACTGACAATCACTGATAGAACGGAGATCGAAGATGGCTTCTCACCCTACACCTGGTGAAGCACGCGTTGCAGTGCTGGTGGACTGCGACAATGTCTCACCTGACGTTTTAGAGCATGCCCTCCGAGTGGGTGCACAGTTTGGCCGAATCGTTCTGCGACGTGGCTATGGCAACCATGCCACTCTCGCCAACAAATGGCAGGAAGCTTTAGTGCGCCAGGCTTTCACGCCTTGCCTGCAGTACCAATACGCCTCTGGTAAAAATACATCTGACATAGCCCTTGCCCTTGACGCTATGGAAGCGCTTTTTGACCATAGAGCTGACGTGTTCTGCTTGGTTACCAGTGATTCTGACTTCGCTTACCTTTGCCGCAAGCTCCGCGAGCGTGGCGCATCAGTGTGCATTGTTGGTGAGGCTAAAACACCTGACGCATTACGGAATGCAAGTGACCAGTTCTTCGAGTGGAGCCGCCCGGCTCCAGCAGCAGAGCCAATAGCAGCCACTACCCTGGATACCCAGTCCGACTGTTCTCCCAAAACGGGTTCGGACAAGGAGGATCATGGATCACCTGTGGTTAAGCGGAGGCCCAAGTTTGTTGTAGAGGCTGTGTCGTTGTTGGCCAGTGGAGCAACAGAGGGGAAGGTGACAGCCGGCCTGCTGGGGGCCTACTTAAAGCGAACCGACCCAGCATTTTCACCCAGTGTGTACGGGCACTCAGGATTGATCGACATGATTAAAACCTACGACCTTTTAACTGCAGCCATGGAGCCAGGCGGTCATTGGATGGTGGGGCTTACGAGTAAAGAGGGGCAACCAGAGCTGCAGTCACAGGGCAAATAAGCCCGATATCCCAGGCCTGTCGTGGATCGATTCAGTGAGTCGGTTGCCGACATTCACAGACACAATGGAAAAGTCGCAGTACCTACAAGCCTGCCGAGTGCGGGCTTTGGCAGTGTTAGGATGCGGTTTTCGCGTCCTCGAGAACGAAGAAGGCTCTATGAATAGCATTTATCTTGAAGCACTTGAGGAATTTGAAGCCCTGACGGGTACACCGTACAGCGATGAGCTTTACACAACTCCAGCATGTGTTCCTGCTGAACTGCTCGATGTCGTCAGCAAAACAAAGATCAGTCAGGCTAACGCTCAGCAAATGAGCATTTCCCATCAGATGCAGCAGTTCAAACAAGGCAACATCGCCGTACTGCCAGACGATAAGAAGTACTTGGTGAGTGAGTTTGAAGCGTGCGGGGAACAAATAAAACTCTGGAGTGCAGCACGCTCAGATCGAAAAAATAAGTAGGAAAAAAGTCATGAGTGCAAAATCAAGCCTTAAGATGGGAGCGGAATTTCCATACGACGACAATGATACCCCATCGCCTGCCGTCGATTGGGCGCATGCCGCTGCTCGGGGGGTATTGGCTGACCTTGGGGACCGTCGCGGAGTTGGCCAAGAGTTGGAACAAGTGGGCGATGAAACCCGCATTGAGTTTGTCCAGGCGGTAGCCGAAATCATCAGGCTTGCGCATCAGACGAAGAGTTGAGGGAAACGACGCTGTACCCAAGTCCTAGCCCTCAAAAGCCGGGGCCGATGACGTATAAATGGACGCTTTCGCTTCCCTAGGACCGAGAGAAAAAGGAGTCGGCTATGGCTGAAGAGCAGGAAATTTCCATCCGTTTAGTACGGTCCCAAGATGACGAGGCCGATTTCGGGGCCGATTACCAAGATGAACTGCGCCAGTTTAGGGATACCGTCGATGCTTCGGGGATTGTTATCAATCCTCGCTTTGCTGTCTTTGACAGTGCAGGAGCCACAGGCGGCTTCACTGGTGAATTCTTAATTCCAATGACCCAAGCTATTGTTCCTTTTCTCACTGCTGCGGTTGTTGTATGGGTGGGCAGAAAAAGTGGGCGCAAGCTGCGTTTGAAGGTTGGAGATATAGAGCTTGAAGGCAATACCGAGGAGGACATAAAACTTCTTGTCGCCAAAGTAAAAGAGTTAGGTCCTGTAGTTGATCCTGACGAGCAGCGAGGAGATACTGGACGGAATAACTTAGTTTGAGAAAAAGTTGCTCTGCTGTACCCCAGGCCTTGGCCTGAAAACAGGGGCTGAGGACGTAGAAATACGCCATTTTAGGCAATCAGATCTAACAGGAAAGCGTATGACACTCCCGCACGAAGATACTGTAAACGTTCGCCCAACACCCCGGAACGAGGATTGGGAAGCCGAGTCAGATTCTACATATCCCGATAAAACATCTGAAGGTGGCGTCTGGTACGGCAAGACCGATGACGAAATTGTTCTCATACAAATCGACGAGTTCAATTGGGATGAGCATGAGGAATACCATCGAAGATTAGATGATCTCGAAGGCGAAGACGACTGATCGACTTGGCTTGCTGGGTTGTGAACCAGCAACCAGGCATGAAGTTGACCGGCTTCGGCAAACACAACCGAATCCGCGGAAAACAGACCATGACCGCCAAGCTCAGTGAGCCGATGCAAAACGTACTGATGAAGCTGGGGACCGGCTGGGGTTGGGATGACTTCGGCGTGCATGGTCCCCTGTCCTGTGCTGCTCGGGTGCGCACCTGCGAAGCGCTGCAAAAGCGCGGGCTGGTGGCTTACTCGTACGGTGACTACGACCTGACGGCAATCGGCGAGGCGCTGGCAAAACAACTGAATGACCAGGCCAAAGCTGCCCTGGTCGCGAGTTGAGGGAAAAGGATGACAAGACGATGTCTGACGACAGAGCGATAGAGCTTTACACGAAGTTTCGCAATTATGCACGAAAGCTTCCTCGGATTGATCGGCCCATTCTTCAGCCCCTGGCTGATGGACAGACTATGAGTGGCCAAATGATTTTATTCGTTGAAGCAGCAAGCGACTTTTCACGCGAGTTGTTCAACTCTGTGAACGATATTGCTCGCTCGTTGCTTACGCTAAAAGCATGGGTACAGGTTTATGAGGAATGCGATCTATCTGAGCAATATGACCTATTACTTGAGCACATCCGACCGCATTCGACGCTGGCTTTGGGTGCTCCGCAAGCCATTAGAGGCCGGTTTATGTATGCGGCAGCTGTGTGCTGCTCACATGCGAATCGAGTTCTACACCCTGATCACACTGAGTTAGCTTGGTCCGGGAAGGGAAACATGAATATGCCAATTGCTTCCAGGGTTGGCCAACCTTGGGAGAAATGGAAGAAACTTGCGCCTATACTCAGTGAGGGTTTGAGCTTTGGAGCTATAAGCGAGCTTACTGGAAACTTTCGGAATGCGACCGAGCATGGCCATCCTCGGAATATTGGCTTAGGCCTCACATCTTCAGTTGAACTGAGCGATATCGAAATGCCAGGCTGCCTTAAACCTTGCGGCGGCATGTCAGAGACCACCAAAAAACAAGCATGGGCGGTTTCTGTTCGGGAAGCGATTACATTGGGTACGGTTATTGAAGTTTTGACTGAGCAGTACGCATTGACGCTTAAAGCTTATGAGCTCCTGAGTGAGCTGCTGCAAGACCAGTTCAACGCCTTACAAACCAAAACACACCCTCTTCCATGGACCATACCTAAGCATGTGAGACCTTTGATCGATAGCAAGAGATCGAATTCGGACGAAGGTGATACGACCATTGATGATCAACCGGCGTAGCAAGGAAAAATGTACCGAATATCAGCACCTGATCGACGAGCTATTCCAGCAGTAGCACAGGCCACCGCGCACCGAGCGACCAAGGAGGATACAAATGGATGCAATTCCAAAAAATCTCGTTATCAGCGAAGTTGAGCGCATCCGACGACAGGATGCAGTGAACTATGCTCGCGCCTCCTTTGCCTTGGAAGGCTTCACGCCGAGTGCAGATGACAAGCGTCATGAGCAGCGATTCATTGAAGGTGATATTGGCTTGGCCGAATTTGTGAACGCGGTCACCTGATTTTTTGACTACTACGGAGGAAAAATAGATGCTGTTTAATTTCATGAACGTCGAGGAGACGGCCCGGGCGCTTATCGAATCGTGACGTCATCGAGTCTCAAAACCTTACCCAGGCTCAGGCCGCTCAAATGTTCAATGTGACGCGTCCTCGGATTTCTGAGCTGCAACTCGCAAAGATGACACAGGACTGCCTGATCGCCACACGCAGCCGAAGGGCGGCAATCGGTAGCCAAGCAGTCTGAACGACGAGCCACGTGGAGCGGAACGACTATCGAAATACTTAGGATGTAGTGCGACAGCCTACGAGTCGGGCGCAGCCCGAGATCTGTCGTCGAGCAGTTTAGAAGTTAGCGACACTCGAAAGACAGCCGACGGGCTAGAAGCAGAAGCTCAAAAGACCTGCCGGGTTAGTGGGCTCACGCAGTATCGACAATGCTCGCCGTCTGATGCCAAGCTGTATCAGTACGCCAATCGGTAGGGAAGCCTGTAAACAATGACAAGCCATAGCGGTTCAGACTCAAGCCTATTAGTGAAGGAAAAACGCGACGGCTTTAGCAAGCCTACGATAAGGGCTCTTGCATTGCGTGCGGGGTATTGTTGCTCTCTGTCGGAGTGCAGAAGACCGACAGTTGGCCCGAGCGAAGCTGGACCGGACAAGCATGTGAATATTGGAGTAGCTTCCCATATAAGTGCTGCTGCCCCGGGCGGCCCTAGGTATGACTCCTCTATGACGCCGGAACAACGATCCTCCATACTGAATGGAATTTGGTTGTGCCAAACCCATAGCCGATTGATTGACGTGGACAAGGACTCCTTCCCTACGCACCGCCTACATGAAATAAAACTGGCGCATGAAACAGCACAGGTAGCTCGTTTAGCGGGAACAAGCGCCCCGACATTAGACAGCGACTTTATTGCTCTTGGCCCCGACCTAGTATTTACTGGTGAACTTATAGGCATCGAAAAAAATATATGGTCATTCCGACTAGATCATTTCGTTGTCGGGGATCTTAGCGACCTTATCCGCTTTGGTGAGAACTTCACGAACCTTGATCTCTACGATCGGTTTGTGCTCGTCAATGCAATTGGCGATGGACGCGAATTAGCAGCTGGTCCTCGGTGGTCAAAGCAACACAACCAGCTATCACTCTCTGTAGCTGTAATTGAAAGTTTTCCTCGCATCGACGCTCATAATCTTCCTATGGACATCGCATTAAACGAAGTTAATGATATTTTCATTACGAATGGGGATCTGGCTACCGTTCGCGGTTTAGATTCGCTCCCACAAAAAATAAAGCTTTGCCTGTCTACAAACCGGGGAGAAATTTGGTTTCATCCTTCTTTGGGTACTCGAATTCGGGAGTATGCACAGGTGTTTTTTGGCTCGCCATGGCTATCTAGGCTGATTAAACTCGAGACCATTCGGATGGCGTGTATACCACATGCAGAGCACGACCCGAACCAACGGATGACGCCGTTGATGTCTGTTCGTAAAGTCGAAGTCGTAGAAATGCTGTCAACTCATGGTTCTAACGGATTTTTTCCATTCAGATTTCAGCTGGATATTGAGGGGGTAGGCACCTGGGACCGAGAAATTCCAATCTATATTTCGCGTGATCTTTAGAACCGAGAAATACAATGCCTAGGTTAAAGTCGGGGCGATTCACGTGATTTAAAAGACACATTAGATGGACTCCGCCTCAAGATGTGAGCAGTTCTACACACATCGAGCACACTATTTCTCATTTTAAGGAAAACTTGTAGGTTTACCCTTGGGTTCTGCGACCTTGTTGTAAAGGGGAGGCGCTCCTCGAAACGGCACTCCTCTGGGTCTCAAATCCGAAACTGACCCAGAATTCGGCCGATTTCCCAGCACTATTAGGGCAGTACTCGGCAAAAGATCAAGCAGGCACATATGCTCACAATTTTTCTGCAGAATGCCTTTAAAGTTCTATTCAGCATCTGCGCATTTAGTCATGCACACATAACATCATTGCAATGCACCGGCCAGCAAAAATAGCGGTGTCGGCTGGCGATCAACTGATCCCAAACACGACATCACTCACGACCGATCAAGTGGTTCACGTATCACAGTTCGATCACTATCTTGCCAATCTGCGTATTGGATTCCATGTACTGATGCGCTTCAACGGGAAGACTTATGGAACCACTGGCTGCAGAGCACTGCTTTCAAGCCCTTGATGATGAAGTCCTTGGCACACTTCAGACGTTCTGGCTGATTTCTAAAGAGCTGGCAGCCACGAATGGTCAGATCCTTGGACAGTAACTCCATGACAGGACTACTCAGGTCTGCGGTCTCAAGCGCTCCATACTGGAAGAAAATGCCCAGATACGGCAGTGCGCGAAGGATGTTTACAACCTCAGGACCGCCAACCTGATCGAAGGCCATGCGCGCCTTTGCCATCAGTCATACGGTTCACTTCAGCAACCAGATCCCCCTCCAGCGCTGCAATGACGTGCACAGCGTCGGCTTTCAGAGGTATGTGGCAGCCGCCTGAACTGAGGTGAGCCCAGTTGGCTGCTTCATCCGCTCCGCTCCAGCCCTGAAGTATCACGGGTTCTCTTCTGGCGCCTCTTTCCCGGCCCCCTCATTGATCAACACCATGCTCTGCGGCGCAGACAGCGCTACACCCAGCTCCCTCAGACGCCCCAGGACCGTAAACAACAGGTCACTCCGTGCGCCGCCCACCGAGCGTGGGCTGTTCACGTAGCCACTGGCGCTGATGATCAAACCGGTATTGGTCAGGTCTTTGAAGGTGACTGAAGGTGCAGGCGTGTCGAGTATCGCTTCATGCTCGGTAAAGGCCTGTAACAGCAGCTCGCGTATTTGCAGAACATCTGTTTCCAGGGGCAGGGTAAGCGTGATTCCGACCACCCCCAACGCATTGCCCATGGTGACGTTGCGCACGTTTTGCGTGATGAACTGCGAGTTCGGCACGATCACTGTCGAGCGGTCGCCCATCTGGATTTCGGTCGCACGTACGTTGATCCGGCGAATATCGCCTTCGACCCCTGCCAGGCTTACCCAGTCTCCCACTTTGACCGGGCGTTCGGTCAGCAGAATCAGGCCCGAGATAAAGTTCTGCACAATGGCTTGCAGGCCGAAACCTATCCCCACCGATAGCGCACTGACCACCCAGGTCAAATTGGTCAGGCTGATCTTGAGCGTGGACATCACCACGGCCACCACCAGCACAAAGCCGATGTAGCCGATCAAGGTCACCAGCGAGGCCTGCATGCCCGCGTCCATGTTGGTCTCGGGCAGAAGGCGTTCTCCGAACCATTCCTTGAGTACACGCACGCCCAGCAGGCCGACAACCAGGCAAATCAGCGCCATCAGAATATCGCTGGGGACGATGTTCAGGTTGCCCAGGGATTTGGACGTGACGTCCATTTGAGTGAAACTTGCGAGCAGGTCGCCCGGGCTGGAACCCGAAGGCAGGAAAGCCAGCAGCAATGCGGTAAGCAACAGCAGGGTACGGCCTATGCCTGCCAGTACAGTGCTTGCCTGGGCCTGATGACGGGCGGACAAGCCCAGCGCCGAACCCAGCGCCATGCCGCCAGGTTGTTTGGGCGACAGAAGGGTCTCGCAGATGTCACCGAAGCAGGCGATCAGCAGATAAGCAGTGGACGCTACCACGCTCACCCAAAGCAGTTTCACCGCCAGAAAGTACGCCAGTGTCAGGTAGCCGCTGAGCAACGCCAGCAAACTCAGGCCGACCCATACCGCAACGATAAAGGGAAGCAGCCCGACGAAACCTGCTGGCCGCTCCAGCTCAAAGCGTCGGCGGGTTCGGCGGTAGCGCACCAGGGCGTAGAAAAACACCAGCGAAACCGCCAGCGCCGTCAGGCCATTGACCGCCACCGTCAGGGCCAGGCTGCTGGCTATGACACTGTTGATGCGCTCCTGCGTGCCGATGATCATGAGTGCCAGCGCCAGGGCTGGCGGGAAGCGGCCCAGTGCCGTGGCGATCTGGTCAGGGATTTGCGGCAGGCGCCACGAGGCGTGTGCCCGCATCAACAGGGCACGGCCCAGACCGACGATGAAGGCGCAGAAAGTGATCAGCGTCTGCACCTGATCGAGCAGGTTGACCACGTCGTTGCTGAGCACCGCATTGCGCACGATCCCCCAGCGCAACAAGGACGTGGCAACGGTAATGGTGAGAATGGTCGATAGCCCTACAGCCAGTGCCAGGGCGCTGCGCCGCAGGCGGCCTTCGGGTAGCCAGCGAATCATCGACCAGATCAGCAAGCGCTCCAGCAGGCGGCGAACAACTACCCATACGAACAGCGCGCCGACCACAATGCTGATGAATTGCACACGGTTTTCCGGTGCCAGGGTGCTGTTGAGCACCTGACGGACATCCACCAGAAGTCTGTTCAAGCGTCCCAGATCGTCATCGGTAGGACGAATCAGCGTGGACCAGAACGCCGAGCTGAGCGGGCTCGCTGTCCGCGTGCTGATCTGCGAATCGAAAAGGCTGCGGCGCAGATTGAATATCTGCGTAGCCAGGTCCCGGGCTGACTGGCTTAGCGTGTTGGTTTGGCGTTCATCATTGACCAGCGCGTTTTTCTGAGCGGTCAATGTCTTGCGCTGACTGGTCAGACTTTGCGCCTCGTCCGGTTGTGCCGGCCCGAGAATGTTGAGCTGATCATTCAGGTGTTCGATGTCGACAGCTTGTCGGGCAGTCAGATTGTCGGCTTGTTTCTGGACCTGCAAAGCGGCCTGCCGCAGGCTTGAAAGCAGGTCATCGTTGGCGCTGCCCGTCACTTTTTGACGGATCTGATCCAATTGTTCGCTCAAGTCGTCCAGGCTCGGTGCATCCACTGCCGGGGATGCGCTACTGGCGCTATCGATTTGAGGTGCAGGGCTATTCTGGGCCAGGGCTGGCAAGGTCACGCACAGCAAAAGCAAGGCGAGCAGCCCAATATGAAAACGGTTCAGCGAAGCGTGCTGCATTATTTTCCCTTCTTTGCACTAAGCGGCCTGGCAAGACCTGTGTATTTCAGGCACGGGCCTTGTCTGTCTTGAGCTGCACTCACGCGTCACTAGAGCGCAGTCAAATAGAATACCAAGGACTTCAGGTTTGAGCGCTGAAAACGGGGGCCAACCAGCCAGTATTGACTACCACTTTCCAGGCAAGGCTGACCTGGGCGTGGCTGTTGTCAGGCGATTTTTCCGCTGTGGCGAGCGCTCAGCTCATTGCAAGAAGCCGGTCGGACATTGCCCTTTTTGATACATTGATCGACACCTGTCGTGCCTGCCTGCTGCTGCCGGCTTAAGCAGATGCTGATCGGCGTCGATCAGGCAAAGGGCGGGATCAGGACTGACTGTTGCTGAAGCCGCTGAACGCCTAAGCATGCGCGCAGGCACTGTGGAGCGCCAGACCTTGAATATCACCAGACGGCAAGTGGTGCACTAATGTTTCTAAGCCTTGAAGTTCGCAGCTACAAGACGCAAAGCCCTCAGCACTGTCACGACCATGCTCAGTTGGTACTGCCGATTCGTGGCCGAATGGAGATTGACGTGGACGGTCGCGGTGGCTTTATCGATCAGTCGTTGGCAGCGCTGGTAAAGCCAGGTTCGCTGCACTCGCAAGAGACTCACGTCGACAGCCGTTTTCTGGTGCTGGACTGCGCACCGACAACGCTGGAAACAGTGCAGATGGGGCGTCTGGCCGAGAAAATATATGTGCCTGTTTCTCCCGCGACCCGTCGGCTTATCGAATTCGCCGAGCTGATCGGTAACCAGCAACTGGCCATTACTGCCTCACAGCTGGGACCTCTGCTTCTGTCGTCCCTTGGCTCGGACACCTGCCGTTTTTCGTCCCCGATAGAGCAGTTGATAGCCCGTCTGCGAGCAAATCCTGGCGCACACTGGAGCAACCAGGCCATGGCCCAAGTCGCAAACATGAGCATGAGCCAGCTGCACCAGCAATTCCGGCAATTATTCGCGATGAGTCCTCAAGCCTGGCTGACTGAACTACGCATACAGGAGGCCCAACGATGGTTGCGTGGCACCTCGCTGCCGATAGCCGAGATTGCCTTGCGTGCAGGTTTTTCCGATCAGGCATCGCTGACGCGTACCATGCAACGTTTGAGCGCCACGACCCCGGCGGTTTATCGTAAAGCGCAAAAACAGTCCGGGTAAAAAAATCCGCAGTTACCGACAAGATCGTCCAGACCCGACGCTCCAGACTTCATGCTTTAGGCGTTGGAGCGCAGGTGAAATGTTTGCTGATCGATCATTGCTCAAGGGCATTATTTATGGCGTTTGCGCCGGCCTGTGCTGGGGCGTGATCTTCCTGGGCCCGCAGCTGACTCCGGGTTTGAGCGGTTTGCAGTTCGCGGTCATAAGATTTCTCTGTTACGGCGCGATTTCTGCAGCCCTGCTGATGCTGCGTTGGCGGCGTGTTTGCGCCAGTCTCACCATGGCCGACTGGAAGTCACTCTTCTGGCTTAGCCTGATCGGCAACCTCATCTACTACTCGCTGGTGGGCACAGGCGTGCAGTTGGTCGGTATCGCCACAACATCGTTGATTGTCGGGCTTATTCCGGTGCTGGTAACCCTGGCAGGTCAAATGCCGTTTCTCTGCGCAAGCTCTTCCCCTCACTGTGCTGCGCGGTGGGAGGCGTTGTGCTTATCAGTTGGCACGCGCTGATCAATGACCAAAGGCCCGATACAGCGGCAAATATTGTCGGGATTTTATGCGCGACAGGTGCGTTGCTGACGTGGAGCTGGTTTGCGGTGAGCAATGCCCGGCGGCTGGTGCAGGTCGCCAACGTCTCCGCGCATGACTGGGCGCTGCTTATGGGCGTCATGACAGGCGCTCAATCACTGCTTTTGGCAGCCCCCGTGCTGGGTTCTCAAGCGGGTACCTATGGTATTTCCGAATGGCTGCATTTTCTCGTGGTGGCCGGTGGCGTTGCCCTTTTGTCTTCGGTTGTGGGTGGTGCCTGCTGGAATCAGGCGAGCCGACTTCTACCCTTGGCACTCAGCGGGCAAGTGCTTGTGATTGAAACGCTGGCGGCGCTCGTTTTCGGTTTCTTATGGGAGCGCCGACTACCCGACGGCTACGAGCTGGCTGCCATTGCCTTGCTGGTCTGCGGTGTGGTCTGGTGTCTGAACTGTCATCGTGCGCCACCACATTCCCCGACTATCCAGCTCAAGCACCGCCCCTGAAGTGGCCGTCTCGCGTGCATTTCAGGCCGGCAAACGAAGCTCCTTGCGCAGGCTCTTGTCAAACATCCCGGCAGGCGCAAAGCGACGCAGCATGCTGATTTGTCGGGCTGTCTTGCCGGCAGTGTAGCGACGCTTGGGGTGGGCATCGCTCGCCGCTTTCAGCACTACAGCCGCCACCACTTCCGGCAAATCGGCTTTCGGCATTACATCGGCGAGCAATGCCTTGAATTCTGCGCGGGCCTGATCGTATTCCTTCAATAACCGGTCCGGCTCAAGGCCGTTTTGATCGAAGACGGTTCGTACAAAGGCCGGCTCAATGACCGAGACGCGAATATTGAAGGCGCGCACTTCGTGATCCAGAGATTCCGAATAACCTTCCAGCGCATGTTTGACCGCCGAATAATGAGAAGAGTAGGGCGCGGGTATCAGGCCCAGAATCGATCCGATATTGATAATGCGCCCCTGGCCACGTTCGCGCATCGACGGCAATACCGCATTGGTCATGCGGATGACGCCGAACAGATTGACATCAAACAACGCCTGCACTTGGGGTATCGAGAATTCCTCGGAGCCGCCTATCAGGCCAATACCTGCATTGTTGACCAGCAGGTCGATCCGCCCGGTCTGCGCAAGTACGCTGGAAACGAGCGCGCCGACTGAGTCATCGTTAGTTACGTCGCAAGTACGCATGGACACCTGCGTTGCACTTTCGCCAATCTTGCGGCTCGTGCCAAATACGGTATAGCCCGAGTGCACCAGCGCCTCGGCCGTTGCGCGACCTATACCGGATGATGCACCGGTGACAATGGCAGTTTTTCCGGAAGAAGTGCTCATGTGATGCTCCAGTGTTCAAAAGGCTGGGGGCCGACAAGTTGCTTATGTGGGGAATTTAAAACGCGGGTCACCGACACTTACCTGATCTTCACCACTACTTTGCCTTTGGCACGCCCTCGGGCCAGGTACTCAAGTCCTTCTTTGGCCTGCTCCAGCGCAAAGACTCTGTCAATGACGGGTTTGATTTGTCCGCTTTCAAGTAACACGGCAATGTTCTCGAGTTGAGCCCCCTGCGGGCGTACGAACAGAAACGAGTAGGTCACGTGGTGTTTTCTCGCACGGCGCCTGATCGAGTGGCTCATCAGCCCGAAGAGGAAAGTGAAGAAGGCATTCATCCGACGAGCCTTGGCGAACGCTTTATCCAGTGGCCCGACGAGGGAGACGATTAAGCCTCCTGGCTTGAGGATGCCGACGGCTTTTTTAATCGTGTCTCCTCGCGTTGTACCCAGCACCAGGTCGTAGTCGCGCAATACTTGCTCGAACGCCTGCTTTTTATAGTCCACCACTTCATCTGCACCCAGGCTGCGCACCAGTTCTACATTGCCGGTACTGGTGGTCGTGGCGACGTTGGCCCCCAGGTGTTTTGCCAGTTGAATAGCGAAGGTGCCGATGCCTCCAGCTCCGGCAGGTATGAATACCTTCTGGCCGGGTTGAAGATTGGCGTGTTCCTTCAAGGCTTGCCAGGATGTAAGCCCGACCATTGGAATGGAGGCCGCTTGTACGAAATCCAGATTCGCCGGTTTGAGTGCAGCAGCGCGCTCAGGCACGGCTGCAAATTCGGCGATGCTACCTTTGCCGAGGTCAAAGATACTGGCGAAAATGGCGTCACCCGCCTTGAAGCGGGTGACAGCTTTGCCTACTGCTATGACCACGCCGGAAAGATCACTGCCCATAATGGCGGGTAGTTCGTGTTTGAGGACGGCCTTGAACGTGCCTGTGGTAATCATGTTGTCGATCGGGTTCAACCCGGCCGCGTGAACTTCAACCAACAGTTCATCAGGCTTGATGGTTGGCAGAGGCACATGCGTTATCGCAATTTCAGGCGACTTGCCATAGCTTTCGAAGGTAAGTGCTTTCATGACGCTAGATTTCCAGGGTCGTCTGACAGTGATGGGTTGTTTTTAAAAACGATGCGCAGTTGAAGTTCGAACGCTTTATGCAAGGAACCCCAGAGCCGTTGAGACGAAGTCGGCGTGGTACTGAAAGACGCAACCGTGGCCCGCGTCTTGATAAACCACCAGTTGCGCTTGCGGGAGACGTTGGCTCATATCGCGACTCAACTCGCTTGCGACCATGACGTCGCTGTCCCCGACGACGATAAGTACAGGCATCCGCAGGCGTGCAAGATCCTGCGCTGGCTGTTTTCCCCAGGCTTTGATTGCTTTGAGTTGGCGAAGCAGCAAGCGAGGCGTCGGCGGCTTGTCGCGGTCGACGGTGCGTTCCTTCACCCTGCTCAAATAGCCTCTGGCGGCGCGTCGGCCATTGAGTGTGGAGGTGAAAAACATATAGACCTTGGGGTCTCGCAGCGTCAGCAAGCCTTTGAGAATAAGTGGCCAGGACAGCGCACCTATGCGCTCGATACCGTGTCCGCCTGCCGGTCCGGTGCCTGCCAGAATAACTTTGCGTACCAGATCGGGTGCTTTCAATGCCAGGTCCTGGGCCACGAAACCGCCCATTGAAAAGCCAATCAGATCCACTTGTCTGTAGCCCATTGCCCGCACAAGCTCAAGGGTGTCCCGAGCCATCTCGCCTATCGTCAGCGGCGCGGTGCCGGTCGATAAACCAGCCCCGCGATAGTCGATGGCGATAACGTGATGCCTGGTAGCAAGACCATCAACAATGCGCGGGTCGAAATCGTCCAGTACCGCGCCCCAGTAGTTGAGCAACAAGAGCGGCACGCCACCACGCAAACCTGACTCGCGATAGGCGAAGGCAATGCCTGCGACTGTTGCGATTTTATTAGGCGCCTGGACAAACGACTGCGCCGAATGAGTCTGCAGATTTGAGCTACTCATGATGGGTACCCCGGTTTCAGGCTTTGGTCAGATAGCGCTCTGCGGCGTTCGCCTGTCGAATGTCCGACAGCAACCCTTGCCGCGCGCCATCAAGCGCGTCCCAACGACCTGCAACGTGCAGTGGCGGAATGGTCACCAGTTCGCGACGATCGAAGCCCACCAGCGCTGCATCGACCAGTTCTTCAACGTCCATCACCTCGGGGAGGGTGTTGAGGTCGATACCGGCGCGCTCCCAGATTTCGGTGCGGGTAGCAGCAGGCAGGACCGCCTGGACGTACACACCCTTGGCTGCCAGTTCCAGGTTCAAGCCTTGAGACAGGAACAGCACATAGGCCTTGGTAGCACCGTAAACGGTCATGCCGAACTCTGGCGCCAAGCCCACCACCGACCCGAGGTTGACGATTGAACCGGTACCGGACTGCGCGAAGCGAGGGGCCACTGCGGCGGCGAGTCGCGTCAGCGCAACAATGTTCAGGGCGACGAGTTTTTCAATGGCCTCAGCGCTCTGCTCAATGAACCCGCCGGACTGAGCTATACCTGCGTTATTGATGAGGACGCCGATGCTGGCATCGTCGCGCAGGCGAGTTTCAAGCGCTGTGAGGTCGGCAGAGTTGGTCAGGTCGGCCTGAAGCACTTCGACAGCTACGTTGTTTTCTTCACTCAGCCGTGCTGCCAGAGCATCGAGGCGTGGCTTGTCACGTGCGACAAGCACCAGGTTGTGGCCGCGACGGGCAAATCGCTCGGCATAAATGGCACCGATACCGCTGGAAGCGCCAGTGATGAGAACAGTGGGGAGAGTAGTCATTGGTGATGTCCTGACAAGTAATGCAATGAGGGCAGCCAGGCGTTTGCGCCTGCGATTGTCGGTCACCCGGCAGGGCATTCGACGCTGACGCTGAAGGGCCCTGCCAATTGATCCTTGGTGTTATGATTACGATCTAAATCTAAAATGTCAACGTATTGATGTTGATCGACATCAAAATGCGGCGAGGTCGTGCGCGCCCTGTATTCAGAGGCGAGGAGGAAGGAGAATCGTGCGCGCGGTTGCTTTCGCCGTTCTGGAGATGCGGCGCAGAGGGCGTTTCAGAGGGCTAAGTGGACGTGGAGGCCCGGCCGCATTTGCGGAGCGCGGAGCGCTATGGTGTAAGCAAAAAAGACGCCATCGGTTTGAGTATCGATTCGGCCGAGACCACAGAGAGTTCATCCGGCTTTCTGTCGATCGCCAACGAGGCATACCCATGCGCAGTGCTCCAGGCGAGGAAGGTGCGTTGCTCAAGCACTGTCGGGTCTGGTTCGGCACCATTTTTTGCGACCCACGCCGTACGTATCGACTGACGAAGCAGTTGCAGCGTGGCTTCGCCCGAAGTGAGCAACCTGGGTAATGTGCGGTTGACCCCGCCCATTCCGAACATCAACCGGAAGTGCTGTGGGTAGTTCTTAGCGAAATTGACATAGCCTATCCCGCAGCCCAGTACACAGTCGTCAAGGTCACGCTGTGCGGCATGAATAGCGTCGACCATCCGTTCATAACCATCGGCCACCACCTCTGCCATCAGGTTTTCCAGAGAGCCGAAATGGTGCGCAGGTGCGGCGTGTGAAACGTTCGCCCGTCTTGCGCATTCACGCAGTGAGAGTCCTCGCATGCCTGCTTCCCCCACGATGTCCCATGCCGCCTGCCGCAAGACGGTCGGCAAGTTGCCATGGTGGTAAGTACGCGGGTTATCTGAGGTCGGCATACGAAGCTCCCTGTCATGAAATAAAAGTTATACATCCATCGTACAGCCTATCTTGTCACTGACAAGATAGGCTGCTCTAATTGCGCAAGGTCTTATGGTTGGCGCGGAGAATACCGATGAGCAAACTTACCAACAGGCTTCGATTATTGACGCTGCGTGGCACCTTCATGCTTGCCAGCCGTATTCTACCGGGCCCCACCGGAAGATACCTTGCCCGACGTTTCGTGACACCCCAGGCCGCCGGACGTGCCAAGGCTGCCGCTGCGCTCAGCGCATCGGCGGATGTGCAAACGGGCACTCTGGAACTGAACGGGATCAAGATCTGCACCTACGTGTGGGGAGATCCTTCCAGTCAACCTTATGTGTTGTTCTCCCATGGATGGTCGAGCTACGCGATGCGTTTTGTCGGCTGGGTGCCGTTGTTACGATCGATGGGCTATGCGGTGGTTGGTTTTGATCAGCCTGCTCATGGATTAAGCGCTGGCGATATCAGCCACATGACGCAGTTCGTGAAAGTGCTTCGGCACGTCGGCCGCCATTTTGGAAAACCGGCGGCCGTGATTGGCCATTCGATGGGGGCCTCGTCAACCGTATTTGCTCAGGATGAGCAATGGCGTCCCGAGCGCTTTGTGTTGATTGCACCGTATCTAGTGCCAGCCCAGAGCGTATTTCAACAGTTTGATAGCGTCGGTGTTGCACACAAGGTATTCGTTCCCTTTGAGGCAGACATACATGCTCTGACGGGCGAGCGTTTCGCGGACTACGACGCTTCTCTGCGACTACATCTGCTCGACCGCCCGGCGCTTATTGTTCACGACCGCCACGATCGTGAAGTCCCTTGGGAAAACGGTGCCCGATTCGCAAAACTATGGCCCGGAGCGCGTCTCTTCACCACGGAAGGGCTGGGTCATAACCGACTGATTGATCATCCCTCCGTTACTGCTGAAGTGATGGAGTTTCTGAAGCCGGGTAGTCACTTGCCAACGTCGATTGAACCCTGACCTGGCCGGAGAGGCGGGCCATGGTTGCGCAAGCGGGAGGTCACTGTGAGTAATCATCATTTTTCCGATGAGTTGGCCGTGCTGGAAATCGTTAACAACGCCCATTTTTTCCGCCCTGGAAAGATGACGTCTGGTCAGCTTTACCTGAATTTGATTCGTCTCCAGCCAGCGGTTCCGGCAATAGGGGAGTTCATGGAGATGATTGATCATCTCGTGAAAGAAGGCCTTTTGATTTCAGGTGCCGTATTGCCCTGCGACGCTTCGTTTCCCTATGTGCAGCATATTATTTTCGGTCTTACCGACGTGGGCGAGGCTGCATTGCAAGCAACGAGGTTTCAGCTAGAAAGCGTCAACAGCTGAGCGCCTGCACTCAGCCCGAAGCCCCCCGCACACATGCTCCTGAAATCTGTAGTGCAAACGTTCCGTGCGCAATGCTTGCAGATTGTCGACCTTCAAAACTACATTAGCGGGGTTGAGGGCATTGCGACATCAGTCGATAAAAACAGGAAGCCCAGACTTCCGCGCCCTTGAGAATGACAACTTCCTCCACTCTGTTTTTGCACGACGATTGTGCGATGGCTGCCGCCTACGGTAACTCATTGAAGCAGAAAGAAAATGATCGAACCCGAACGAATTGTGACCCTGTCCCGTGAAGTGGAATCGCTGGCGACTCGTGGCGTCAGCGACATACAACTGATTACCCGCCAGACTCGATTGCTGGCAATAAACGCGCTGATCGAAGCGGCGCATGCAGGTAAAGCCGGTCGGGGGTTTGCAGTGGTGGCCGAGGAGGTGAAGAATATCTCCGAGCAGATTTCAAAGATTGCCAGCGGTCTGACTCAAGACTTGCAAGCGTCGGTCAATGAACTGACCGAACTTGGTAAGGGTATGTGTTTTGATGTACGAGGTCAGCGGCTGGCAGACCTCGCGCTGAACCTGATCGAAATCATTGATCGCAATTTGTACGAGCGCACGTGCGATGTTCGCTGGTGGGCGACCGATGCATCGCTGGTTGATGTACTGATGACCCCAACTGCGCAGAATCGCGCTCACTCCAGTGAGCGCCTCGGCGTCATTCTGGACAGTTATACGGTGTACCTGGACATCTGGGTTGCCGATACAACAGGCTGCGTGATTGCGTCCGGTCGGCCCGATACCTTCGGCAAGGTTATCGGCGCGAATGTAAATGACGCGACCTGGTTCAAGCAGGCGGTGCGGCACTCGTCGGGCGATCAATACTTTGCCGGTGAAGTCGCTGTAGAGCCCTTGCTCAACGGCTCACAAACCTGTGCGTTCAGTGCAGCCGTGCGCAGTAACGCTGGCAAACACTCACCTGTGATCGGCGTCATCGGGATTTTCTTTGACTGGAAGAATCAGTCGGACTCGGTGATCAATGGCGTGCGTCTGAGTGATGAGGAGCGCACCCGTACCCGAGTGATGATGGTCGATGCCAGCCACAGGATAATTGCCAGTTCCGACACCCAAAGCCCGTTGGGCCACAGTATCGATTTGCAGACCAGAGCGGGGCAGGCCACCGGCTACAGCACACTGCCCAACAACAGCATTCAAGGCTATTCAATGACCCCGGGCTTTGAGACTTATCCCGGCATGGGGTGGCTGGGGGTGATTGAACAGCAGCTACCTTGAGGGCCAGCAGGTTAGTGTGTTGAGGTGCTGTTGCGCTTTGACAGACGGCTCAGGGCCGCGATAGGCGGCTGGGTGGCGATAAACGTGGGTTGCCCCAGAGCAATTAAATGACCAGACAACGGACTGTCCATGCGGTCACAGCTTGAGGGCTGCTGGGTCATTCAACTCAAGATACCACTGCGCATAGGGTGTGTTTTCCACCTTGCACCGATTGAAATCCCTGGCCCCGTCAGTCCACCAGACGTCGCCGCGCTCGCCAAGCGCAACCTTGGCCTGGTGAACCCCGGCCCGGGCGGCTTTCAGTGCATCTGTATCCGTGCACGCCTTGGCTGCCTTGACCTTGCGCCGGGCAGCCATCAACTCATCCACGCGTCGCTGACGAACCTCTTCGCTCAGGGACGGATTGGAACATCGCCAGAGTTGTCCCTTGACCACAAAATACCGGCCATCGGGTGTCGTAGGGTGCACGCTATCAATAGCCGCGAGCGGCTGCATCCGCGCCAATCAGGCCCGTCACTCGCCCGGCGAGCGCATCCAGCCCGAACGGCTTGGTCAGCACTTGTGTGCATGGCCGCAGGTGGCAGTCGTCCAGCACTGAAGTCTTGGCGTAGCCGGTGATGAACAGTGTCGGCAGACCCGGCCGGCAGTCACCCGCAGCGTCGGCCATTTCCCGGCCATTCATGCCGCCCGGCAAACCGATGTCACTGATGAGCAGGTCGATGCGGGTATCTGACTGCAGGATCTGCAAGCCTGACTGGGCGTCGGCTGCTTCCAGGCAGTTGTAGCCCAGACCGGTGATCACTTCGGCGACAAGCATTCTGACCGAGGGCTCGTCATCAACGATCAGAACGGTCTCGCCGGTGTGGTGCGCTGGCTCTTCGGTTATTTCGGGCTCGGCAGCGCGTGGAGCGTTTTCAGCAATATGGCGTGGCAGGTGCATGACCACGCTGGTGCCCTGGCCCTCAACCGACTCGACCCGGATCTGACCGCCGGACTGGCGCACAAAACCGTAGACCATCGACAGGCCCAGGCCGGTCCCGGCGCCAATGGGTTTGGTGGTGAAGAACGGTTCAAACGCCTTGGCGACGGTGTCCGGGCTCATACCCATGCCAGTGTCTGTGACGCGGATGCTCAGGTGCTCGCCGGCAGGAATGCCATGGTCCGGGTCGGTGCATTCTTCAATGGACGCATTGGCTGTTTCGATGATGATGCGCCCGCCATTGGGCATTGCGTCACGGGCGTTCAGGCACAGGTTCAATAACGAACTTTCCAGCTGGGCATGATCGATCAGCGCAGGCCACAAGTCATCGTGGGCAACGACTTTTATATCTATTTCCGGGCCGACCGTGCGTGCAATAAGCTCTTCCATGTCCTGAATCAACACGTTGACGTTGGTGACTCTCGGGGACAGGTTCTGGCGTCGTGAAAACGCCAGTAGTCGGTGAGTCAGCGAAGCCGCACGCCGTACCGCGCCCTGAGCGACCGACACATACCGGTCTACATCGCCGACACGGCCTTGGGCCAGTCGTTTGGTGATCAGCTCGAGACTGCCGGAAATGCCAGCCAGCAGGTTGTTGAAGTCATGTGCGATGCCGCCTGTCAGTTGCCCGACGGCCTCCATCTTCTGTGAGTGGCGCAGGGCATCCTCAATCTGCTCACGTTCGAAAACGGCTTGTTCGATGCGTTGTTCCAGCGTCTGGTTGAGCTCCTTGACGGCTTCTTCGGCTGTTTTTCTTGCCGTTACATCAATGGAGGAGCCGATCAGGCCGATGACTTCGCCGCTGCCATTGAGCAGGGGGGCTTTAGTGGACAGCCATACCGCTGCTGAGCCATCAGCCAGATTGACCCGTTCTTCGATCTGTTCGGCGGCGTTGTTCTGCATGATCCGGCGGTCGGTTTCCATCAGGATCCGCGCCTGCTCCTTGTCATCCAGAAAATCCATGTCGGTCTTGCCGATGAAGAAGTCTGGCGGCTTGCCGATCAATTCAGCGGTGCCTCGGTTGGCAACCAGCATTCGGCCTTCCAGGTCCTTGGCGTAGACAACGCCTGGCACGGCTGCCGTGAATATCTTGAGCAACTCGTTCAGCCGGTCGCGCTCGGCTTCAGCGCCACGCCTGCTGTCGATATCAAGCACTACGCCTGGACTGCGAACAGGCTTGCCGTGACTGTCGCGTTCAATTTTTCCGCTGGCTTCAACCCAGCGATAAATGCCGTCCTGGTGTCGAACCCGGTATTCGCATCGGTAGGTATCGCCGCCGAGCAGTGCTTCTTCGATAGCCTTGTCGACCCTGAGCGAGTCGTCAGGGTGAATGGACGCGGTCACCAGCTCAAGCGGCAGCCCTTTGGCACACAGCTTGGGGCACAGGCCGAATGTCCTGGCAAACCGCTCATCGCCCGTCAGTCGATCAGCAACGACGTCCCACACCCAGGTGCCCACCACTGCGCCTGAATCCAGGGCGAGTTGCAGCCGCTCGGCGGCTTCCTGCGCCGATGGACGGAGTGGCTGGGGGGCGAATGGCATGCCGCCGGAAACATCATTGCTCATTACTATCGACCCACTTGAACGCCTGGTTCACAAAGACTCAGTCATAGGGCAGCGCAGCAGCCTGAAAGTTGTACAAATTTTATTCTATTTTGTGCCTCAGGCCTTACAGGCGATCAGTGACACCTGATCATTCTATGGTTTTGGTCTGGAAGTGATATTAAATTAATATCATTTGATAGGTGTACTGTTTTCTATGGGGCACGCGCGGGGCCGTGCTTTCAGCCCATGCCGGGCTTGCCGAGCCAGCTGAAAGCACTGATATCACGAGGGGAGGGGTCTTTGTGCAAAGTGCAGGCGCTGGTCCCGGTCAGGTGCCCAGCGCCTCGGCAGTTCTCAGTTCTGGCCGACAGGCGCAGGCAGGTTGGCAGCCTGCGCCGGAGACCAGCGGGTCATCGCATAAAACAGTGCGCCACCCAGGATGCAACCGGTGAACCAGGCAAAGTTGGCAATGGGCTTGAACCACTCGATAAAGGTAAAGCACAGACCGACCAGCGCCGTCAGCACTAGCGCTTTGACCGCGATCCAGTTCACGCCATTGGTGTACCAGTAGCGACCGCTTGGCGTGTCATCGAACAGGGCGTCGACATCAATCTGCTGCTTCTTTATCAGGTAGTAATCCACCAGCAGGATGCCGAACAGTGGACCGATGCAGGCCGCAAGCACGTCCAGGGTGTAATGAATCACTTCAGGGTTGTTGAACAGGTTCCAGGGTGTGATGAAGATCGACGCCACGGCAGCAATCATGCCGCCTGCACGCCAGCTGATGCGGCTGGGGGCGACGTTGGCAAAGTCGAAGGCCGGGGAAACGAAGTTGGCGACGATGTTGATGCCGACAGTGGCGGTCACGAAAGTAAATGCGCCGAGCAGCACGGCGGTGGTGTTATCGATACGCGCTACGGTGGCAATAGGGTCGTGGATCATTTCACCGAAAATCGGCAGCGTGCCCGACACAATCACCACCGTCACCAGTGAGAACGCCAGAAAATTCACTGGCAAGCCCCAGAAATTGCCGCGGCGCACGTCAGCCATGCTGCGGCAATAGCGGCTGAAATCACCGAAGTTCAGGGTCGGGCCGGAGAAGTATGAGACCACCAGCGCGATGGCCATGACCACTTGCCCGAAGGCCGCCCAGCCGGATAACTCTTTTTCAGCCAGGGTGAAACTGATGTTATCCCAGCCGGCGCGCCAGACAATCCAGCCTGCCAGCGCGAACATCACCGCATAAACGGCAGGACCGGCCCAGTCGATGAAACGTCTGATCGACTCCATGCCGGTCCAGAACACAGCAGCCTGAACCACCCACAACGCCAGAAAGCCGAACCAGCCAAGCCACGACAGCCCGAGAAAGGTCACGTTCTGATACGCAGCCAGTTCCGGGAAGAAGCGCAGAACCACGATCACCAGTGCGCTGGACGCCAGATAGGTTTGAATGCCATACCACGCCACAGCAATTAGCCCGCGGATGATTGCAGGAATGTTGGCACCGAAAACGCCGAAGGCCAGGCGGCAGATGACCGGGTAGGGCACGGCGGCTTGCTGGCTGGGTTTGGCGACCAGATTGGCAATCACTTGAATGATGCAGATCCCCACCAGCAGCGCGATCAGCACTTGCCAACTGGCCAGGCCCAGAGCGAACAGACTGGCCGCGAAAACGTATCCGCCGACGCTGTGCACGTCGCTCATCCAGAACGCCAGGATGTTGTACCAGGTCCACTTCTGCGGCACCGGCCCCAGGTCATGGTTGTGCAGGCGCGGGCTGTATCCGGCCGGGCGTTGGTCTGTCATAGCGCTACTCCCTCGATGAGTCGTGACGGGATCGGGGTACGATCGATGATGTTTTTGTATACGATCGTGTACGCAAAAGATGTGCCATGCGTTTTTTGACTGGCAAAAAGTCGAGCCGCGCGATGCCAGCTGGCGTTTTAGTGCGGAAAGGTCGGCGCAATGGACGCGTTCGTCATAGCGTTTAAAGCGCACATTAAAGGAGCGCAGCGGCCCATTTTCGGTGCGATTTTGCAGGTTTGAGAGTCGGTCGAGGTTTGCCGGGCGGTTTAGATAGCGCTATTCATCAAGTGATACATCGGGCACTATTCCTGTATACGATCTGTACCAAAATAGTGATACGAAACCATGACCCGACCTGCCAGCGCTCCCTTGTTCCTGACGCCCGCTGCCGATGAAAAAGGCCGTGACGAGCAAATTTACCAGCACGTGCTGGAAGCAATTGTCGAGCATCGGCTTGCGCCAGGCACGCGTTTGCCCGAGGACGCATTGGCTGAAGTGTTCGAGATCAGCCGGACCGGCATTCGCAAGGTCTTGCAGCGTCTGGCCCTGGAACGGCTGGTGACCTTGCGTCCCAAGCGCGGCGCAGAGGTCGCGCAACCGTCGGCGCAGGAAGCGCAGGATGTGCTGGGTGCCAGGCAGTTGATCGAACCCGCGCTGATGGCCGATATCGCCGCACGGGTAGGCGGCCAGCGTCTGGAATCACTGCGTACGCTCTGTGACCAGGAACATGAGGCGCAACACGCCGGGCGTCACAGCGAAGCTATTCAGCTGTCGGCGCGCTTTCATGTGCAGTTGAGCGCGCTGGCGGGCAATCAGGTATTGACCGAGCAAGTCGCACAGCTCACTACGCGTTCATCGCTGATCGTGGCGGTGTACGGTTCGCGGCGCAGCGTTGGCTGTGATTGTGGTCAGCACGTTGACTTGCTGACCTTGCTCGAAGCCGGGCAGGGCGAGCAGGCCCGCGAATGGATGGCCGAGCATCTGCGCCGTATCCGCGCCAGCCTGAAGGTAGATGCACCGGTGAGCGAAGCAGTGGATTTTCATAGCATTTTCAAACGGCGCTGAAGGAGTTCCGGTGCGTATTCAAGTAATCAACCCCAACACCAGCGAAGCCATGACCCATAAGATTGGCCTCGCGGCGCAAGCCATTGCGCGCCCCGGTACGCAGATTCTTGCGTGCAGCCCCGATGATGGCCCGGTGTCTATCGAAGGTCATTTTGACGAAGCGATAGCGACCCTGGGCGTGCTGGAAGAAATACGCAAAGGCCGTGAGCAACAGGTTGATGCGCACATCATCGCCTGCTTCGGCGATCCCGGCCTGTTGGCAGCCCGCGAGTACGCCAGCGCACCTGTGATCGGCATTGCCGAAGCGGCCTTTCACATGGCCAGCCTGATTTCCACCCGCTTCGCAGTGGTCACCACGCTGACCCGAACACGGATCATCGCCGAGCACCTGTTGCAGCGTTATGGCTTCAGCGAGCTGTGCACCTCGGTACGTTGTATCGATCTGCCGGTGCTGGCGCTGGAAGAGAGCGGACCTGAACTGATCGAGTGCATGGCCGAACAGGCTCGCCGGGCACGCGATGAAGAGGGGGCCGGTGCCATTGTGCTGGGCTGCGGCGGTATGGCGGATCTGGGCAGGCAATTGAGTGAAGCGATTGGTCTGCCGGTGATCGACGGCGTGGCGGCGGCGGTGAAATTGGCGGAGTCTCTTGTAGACCTTGGGCTGAGCACCAGCAAACACGGCGACCTGGCCGACCCCATCGGCAAACCGTTCAAAGGACGATTTGCCTACCTGAGCCGATAAAATGTGCGTTCGCAAATGCACTGACACACGCTTTGGGTGATGCTCCGCAGCACAAAGATCGGATGCAGAGCGTCCAGAGGGGCATTCCCACGCTGGAGCGTAGGGAACGATAGTCTCAACGACCACTATCTTCTGGACGCTCCGCGTTCTCTAGCGACGGAGCATGTGGCGATCGCTCCCACGCTCCACGTGGTAGCGCACTTCTGGACGCTCTGCGTCCGATCTTGAACGGGCGAAGCACCGCGGGGCACGCGCCTCACATGGCCGGCACACCCCCCGCAACCAGCGCTTCGGTTTCAGTATCCGGAAGCACAATGGTGTTATTACCCGGAGTCAGAATCACCTTGCGGCAATCCTCTTCCTTCTTGTCGAACAGCTTGTAACCCTTCGCGGCATCTTCCAGCGACATGCGGTGGGTGATGATGGCTTCGGGTTCAAGTCGTCCTGCTTCGATGTGCTCAAGCAGTTCAGGCATGAAGCGATGGACATGGGTCTGGCCCATCTTGAACGTCAGGCCCTTGTCGAACGCATCGCCGAACATGAAGCCGTGGATAAACCCTGCGTAAACGCCCGGTACGCTCACCACGCCGCCACGCCTTACCGCTGCGATGCACTGACGCAATGCCTTGCCACTGCTGCCTTCCAGTTTCAGCGTGGCCAGAATGGTTTCGGTGGTGCTGCCCTTGGCTTCGAAACCGACTGCATCCACCACACCGTCCACGCCGCGCATGCCAGTTGTCTGACGGATGATGGTGTCGGCCGGGTCATCGTCGTCATCGAAATTGATCGGGATCACACCATAGGTTTTTTGCGCGTAGGCCAGGCGATACGGGTGGTGATCGACCATGAATATCTTCTCGGCACCGAGCATTCTTGCGCATGCGGCGCTCATCAGGCCCACCGGGCCAGCGCCATAGATGGCGACGCTTGAGCCCTGGCCGATCCCCGCATTGGTTACCGCCTGCCAGGCTGTGGGCAAAATGTCGGAAAGGAACAGAACCTTCTCGTCAGCCAGTGTGCCAGGCACTTTGAACGGGCCGACATTGGCCTTTGGCACACGCACGTACTCAGCCTGGCCGCCGGGAATACCGCCATACAGATGACTGAAGCCGAACAGTGCTGCCCCTGGCGGAATGGACTTTTTGTTGATGATCGCGCCACGCCCGATGTTGGTGGTTTCACAGGCTGCGAACAGGTCGATGTTGCAGAAAAAGCAGCTGCCGCAAGCAATCACAAAAGGGATCACTACGCGATCACCTTTCTGCACAGCAGTAACCGCCGGGCCAGTCTCTTCGACAATGCCCATGAACTCATGGCCGAATATGTCGCCGTGTTCCACCGTGGGTATCTTGCCGCGATACAGGTGCAGATCAGAGCCGCAGATTGCGGTCGCGGTGACTTTCAGAATGATGTCGTCGGCTTCTTGTATTTCCGGGTCCGGCACCGTGTCGACCTTCACACTGTTCGCGCCGTGGTAAGTCAAAGCTCTCATGATTAATCCTCGATGGCAGCAGAAGTTCTGATCCGTACTGAAGATGAACCATGAGGATTTTGTTGGTTCAGCGCGATTGGTCGATGCGGGACTAACGGTAGGTCAATTGCGAAACGCCGTCATGTCCTGCAACAGCATGCCCATCAGGCGGTTGGCACCGACGCTGAGCTGGCGACCCAGACGGCTGATCAAATGCGTCTGCGGGCTGCTGAACACCTCATGCTGCAAGGGCAGGGCGCGCAGTTTTCCGGCCTTTATCTCTTCCTCTACAACGAAGGTCGGCAGCAGCGTGACGCCACCCTGCATGGCGAAATGCTTGAGCATGGCGAAGGTGCTGCAGGTCAGGGTCGGTTGCACTGTGACACCCAGCTGATGTTCGGCCTGCAGAAGAATCTGGCGAATGCCGTAGGATACCGCAGGCAGCGCGACACGGTAGTGTTCCAGTGCCCGCAGCTCTATCGGAGCCTGCTCTTGCGTCAGCGGATGATCGGGTGCGGTGATCACGCACACCGGCTTGCGCTGATGGGCGTGAGAGCGGATTTTCGGGTCGGCAGCGGGGTTGAAGACCAGGCCGATATGCGCTTCGTCCTCCACCACCTGGCGAATTACCTCGTTGCTGCCGCAGACGTTCACGAGCAGTTCAATGCGCGGGTACAGCTCGGAAAACCGGGCCAGCGGCTGGGCGAGGCTTTCAAGAAAACCTTCTCCGGACACCAGTGTCACCGAGCCGCTGTGCAGGCCCTTCAGCGCCTGGATCGAGTCCAGCAAGACCTCCTGCTGCGTCAGCCGCTGGCGGTAATAGGCCAGCACCTTGTCGCCTGCTTCGGTAGGTTTCACCCCTCGACGATGACGCTCGAGCAATGGCGAGCCCAGCTCCTGTTCCAGTTGCGCGATCTGACGGCTGACCGCCGAAGGCGCAACGTTGAGGAAGTCGGCAGCAGCCCGGACGCTGCCCAATCGTACGGCTTCGAAAAAATACAGGATGCGTCGATCTTGAACGAGGCTCATGGGCTTCCAGTGTTGCGCTAAAGGCAACATAAATTCGATTTTTGGATTATTGCTGAGAGGGGAGAGCGCTGTCCATACTCGAATCATCAGCACATTGCAGGCCGAAGGGGCCCGCAGCGTCATCCTCTAATTCGTACAAAATCTTTGATCGGGATGCAGACATGACTTTGAAAGCAGGTGTGATCGGATTGGGCAACATGGGCGGCGGCATGGCTGCGACGCTGGCGGGCAAGGGCTTTGATGTCAGCGGCTTCGACCTGTCGCAGGCTGCGCTGGCCCAGGCTGAAAGCAAAGGCGTCAAGCCGGTTGCCGACCGCAAACAACTGATTCAAGGCGTGGACATTCTGATCCTGTCGCTGCCCAAGGCCGAGCATGTGGAGTCGGTGTGCCTTGGTGCGGGTGGCATCAGCGAGTTCGGTCACAAGGGCTTGATCGTAGTCGATACCACCACATCAACACCGGAAATGAGCCGCAAGGTCGCCGCCGAACTGGCCAAAACCGGCATTGCCTTTATCGATGCACCGGTCTCGGGCGGCCCGAAAGGCGCAGCCACCGGCACCATGTCGATGGTCATCGGTGCCGAGGACGCCGACCTGGCGCGCGCCATGCCAATCCTGGAAGGCATGAGCGGGACACGCGTGCACGTCGGGCAATGTGGCGCAGGCAATGTCGCCAAGATCGCCAACAACATGCTCGCCGCCTGCCACCTGATCAGCACTGCCGAAGCCGTTGCAATGGCGGCGCGCGCAGGTGTTGACCCGGAAAAACTCCTGCAAGGCCTGAACGCCGGTTCCGGGCGCAGCGGAGCCACGCAAGTGATGTTCCCGACCTGGGTGCTCAACAAGGCGTATGACTCGGGTTTCACCATGGGCCTGATGCGCAAGGACGTTGGCCTGGCCAGCGATCTGGCGGACAGCCTCGACATGGACCTGCCTTTGTCGCGGGTCGTCGCGCAATTGTGGCAGGCCAGCAGCGAAACCCTGGCGGACAACGAAGACTTCTGCGCCATCGTGCAACGCACCGATGGCAAACTTTACGGTCATGGAGAATAAGCGATGAGCACTGCAAAAATTCTTGAACTGATGCGTCCTTACTGGGGCGATCGCAGTGTCATCGCCAGCTACGTCGGCGGCCAGTTCATCGAAGGTCACGGTGCGCCTGTCGAAGTGCGCAATGCCCATGACGACAGCCTGCTGCTGAGTTTTCCGGACGCCGACGAGTCGTTGGTCGACGTCGCCGACAAGGCCGCCAAGGCTGCGCAGCAGCAATGGTGGGCGCTGACCGCTCAGGCGCGGGGTCGCGCGATGTACCAAGTCGGTAATCTGATTCGCGAAGAGCTGGAAAACCTCGCGCAGATCGAATCCCTGACCGCCAACAAGCCGATCCGCGATGCCCGCGTCGAAGTGCTCAAGGTAGCCGAGATGTTCGAGTATTACGCCGGCTGGGCGGACAAGCTGCATGGCGAAATCATCCCGGTGCCGACCACACACCTTAACTACGTGACCTACGAACCGCTGGGCACGGTTTTGCAGATTACCCCGTGGAACGCGCCGATCTTCACCTGCGGCTGGCAGATCGCCCCGGCGATTGCGGCGGGTAACGCAGTCATCCTCAAACCGTCGGAACTGACGCCGCTCAGCTCGCTGATGGTCGGTGTGCTGATCGAGCGCGCGGGCGTACCGAAAGGGCTGGTCAACGTGATTGCCGGTTTCGGTCATTCCATCGGCCAGGCGTTCATTGCCAAGGCTGACATTCGCAAGGTGGTGTTCGTCGGCTCGCCAGCGACCGGTCGCCATATCGCCGTGGCTGCGGCGCAGCGTTGCATTCCTGCGGTGCTGGAACTGGGAGGCAAGTCAGCCAACATCGTGTTCGACGATGCGGATCTGGAAGTGGCCTTGCGTGGCGCTCAGGCGGCGATTTTCTCCGGTGCCGGGCAAAGTTGTGTCTCCGGCTCACGGCTGTTGGTGCAGGAATCGATTTTCGAGAAGTTCACCAAAGCGCTGGCGGTGGCGGCAACTCAGTTCAAGGTCGGCGACCCCGGCGACCCGGACACCCAGATTGGCCCGATCAACAATGCCAAGCAGTATAACCACGTGAAGAACATGGTCGAGCGTGCATTGAAAGACGGCGCAAGGCTGGTTGGCGAGCAGGCCGATCCGATCCCGAACAAGCCGGGTTACTACGTCAATCCGACGGTGCTGGCGGGCACCAACGAGCTGCATTGTGCGCAGGAAGAAATCTTCGGCCCGGTGGTGGTAGCGATTCCGTTCAAGGATGAAGAAGACGCGATCCGCATCGCCAACGACAGCCGTTTCGGCCTGGCCGGTGGCGTCTGGACCCGTGATGTCGGGCGCGCTCACCGCGTTGCAAAGCAAGTGCGTGCCGGGACGTTCTGGGTCAACGGTTACAAGACGATTCACGTCAGCTCGCCGTTTGGCGGCTATGGTGAGAGTGGTTATGGCCGTTCTTCCGGTCTGGATGCGCTGCGCGAGTACAGCGAAGTGAAAAGCGTCTGGGTCGAAACCGCCGCCAAGCCCGCCGCCAGTTTTGGCTACGGCGCGAGTCTGGAGTAAGTACATGCCCATTTCAAAGACACTGATCGACGAAGCAACTGTCTGGCGCCGCACGATCCACGCTGCGCCGGAGCTGGGGTTTCAGGAGCTGAAAACCTCGGACAAGGTGGCTGATCTGCTGAGTAGCTTCGGCATTCAGGTGCACCGCGGCCTGGGCGGTACTGGCGTGGTCGGCACCCTGCGCAATGGCGACGGTCCGACCATCGGCATTCGTGCCGACATGGACGCCCTGCCGATTCAGGAACTGGGCGACAGCGTGCACAAGTCGGCCCATAAGGGCTGCATGCACGCCTGCGGACACGATGGACATACGGCGATTCTGCTGGCCACCGCCCGGCACCTGTCGGAAACCCGCCGGTTTGCCGGCACGGTGCATTTTGTCTTTCAGCCTGCCGAGGAAAACCTCGGCGGCGCGCAACGGATGATCGAAGACGGCCTGTTCGAGCGCTTTCCTATGGAAGCGATCTACGGTCTGCACAACTGGCCGGGCGTGCCTGCTGGCAAGGTGGTGATCAATCCGGGGCCGATGATGGCGTCGCTGGACACCTTCGAAATCACCCTGACCGGCAAGGGCAGCCATGCGGCCATGCCGGACAAGGGCAATGACCCGATCGTGGCGGCTGCCGAACTGGTGCTGGGGCTGCAAACCATTGTCTCCCGGCGCCTGTCACCGCTCGACTCGGCGGTGGTCAGCATCACTCAGTTCAATGCTGGTGAGGCGATCAACGTCATCCCGGAAACCGCGGTTTTGCGCGGCACAGTGCGTTGTCTGCAAACGCCGGTGCGCGAGAAGGTTCAGCAACTGATCGGCGAGTTCGTCGAGCGTTTGCCGACGGCCTTCGGGGTGCGTGGCGAACTGGTCTACAACGTGGGGTATCCGGTGACTGAAAACCACGTCGATGCCGCTGCTACGATCCGCCGCGCAGCGGTCGCAGCGGTGGGGGAGAACAACGTGCAGTGGGGCTGCAACCCGTCGATGGCCTCCGAAGACTTCGCCTTCATGCTGCATGCCTGCCCGGGTGCGTACATCTGGATGGGCGTCGATGGCGAGAAACCGTCGGCGGCGCTGCATAACCCGTATTACGACTTCAACGATCAGGTTATCGAACCGGGTGTGGCGGTCTGGACATCGCTGGTGGAGCAGTGTCTGCCGCTGAGTTGATGGCTCGCATACATATGCCGTAGGAGTGAGCTTGCTCACGAAGGCAGTGGTCCAGACGCCCTTTTTTATGGGGTGTACCGGCCTCTTCGTGAGCAAGCTCACTCCCACCGGGAACGCACTCCTTCAAGGTGCCGCGAGCAATTCCACTGCAATACCGGATATGTCCGGCAGGCAGGTCAGCAGGTGGTCGCGCAGTTCCAGCACTCGCTGGCGCTTGAAGCTGTCCTGCAGCCAGACCAGGTAATAGGCATCCCCGGTGCCAACCGCCGAGTTGAACGGCAGAAAAACCTGGCCTTCGTTCAGGTCATCAGCGACCAGAAACAGATCGCCAATCGACACGCCGTGCCCTCTGACCGCAGCAGTAATGCCCTGATCAAGCGTGTCGAACACCTTGCCTTTGCTCAACGTCACCTGACCGGAGAGGTCCATCCGGTTCAGCCAGCGCCGCCAGTCGCGGCGGTCGCTGGACGGATGGATAAGTTCAGCGGCCTGCAGCCTCTCTGTTCCCCACGGCTGGTCGCCTAACGTGTCTGCCGAGCAGATCGGAATCAGCCATTCATCGAACAGCTTGCAGGTTTCCACTTCGGCACCAAAGTTGCCATTGCCCAGCAGAATCGCGCAGTCGAAAGGCTCCGAATAGAAGTCCACGCTATCAAAGTCCATCCATACGCTGGAGAGCTGCACCGGCAGGGCGGGTGCAGGCTTTTTGAAGGACTCCAGCGCGTGCAGCAGCCAGCGCATGGTCAGGGTGGACGGTGATTTGAGGCGCAGATTCGCGCCCTGACCCCGGAAGGGCTGGCAAGCGTCCTCGATAATCCGGAAGCCGATCTTGAGCTGGCTGGACAGCCGCCGGCCCTCGTCACTGAGCGAAAGCCGCGGGCCATTGCGCTCGAACAATCGACAGCCAAGGGTTTCTTCCAGGGTACGAATATGGCGGCTGATGGCACTCTGGGTAAGAGAGAGCTCCTGCGCAGCACGCGTAAATGAGCATGATCGGGCCGCTACTTCAAAGGCTCTCAGCGCGTAAAGAGGCGGTATACGTTCAGTCATGTGATAACTAACCATGATTATTTGTCATAGTAGGTTACACCTTTTTCCATTTTTCCGCGCACGCGTCTCCGGTCAGAATCGCCGGCTCGTCCACTGTCGTAAAAATCAAACAATAAGGCGGTGTTCTTATCTGCTGCGTGCGTGAGGGAATATGCTGCCCAAGTCCGAAAAGCTGTTGCGCCAATCTGTTGTAAGACATTTGCTGGAAAGTGACACCGCCCTGGAAATGGGCTGGCGGGTTCAGGCTTACAGGCAGTTCGAGCAGGTGCTGAGTGACAAGGGCTTCCCTTGTCTGTTTGGACGCCGTGCCAACAAGTCAGGAAGTTGTCTGCTGCTGTTCATCCCCTGTGAGAATGAGCAACAAGCGCTACGTGACGGCATGGAAGAGTACGTGAAGTTCGTTAATGACACGCCACTTGAAGATCGCCTGTTCAACCCGTTGATTGTCATTTTCGAGAAAACCGATTTCAACACTTTGGCCGAAGAGCAGGCCTATGCCTGGGCCACCTTGCAGCATTTACATGACGGTGACCGAACGCCCTGGCCGGCCAAAGCCTGCACAGACCCTGAAGTGTTCGAGTGGACCTATCACTTCGCCGGACTGCCGATGTTCATCAACATGAGCTTTCCCCGTCACAGCGCGATGAAAAGCCGTTCGCTGGGTGGGCACATTGTGTTTGTGGTCAACCCTCGGGAGAACTTTGACGAGGTGGCAAGCGCCGAGACGGAAAGTGGTCGCAAGGTCAGGGAAAAGATTCGCCAGCGAATCGCCGATTACAACAACGGCGTGGTACCCGACACGCTGGGTTTTTTCGGCGACCGTAGCAGCCTGGAATGGAAGCAATACCAACTGTATGAAGAAGGCGGGCTTTCACTGTCCCGTTGTCCTCTGCACATCAAAGTCGACAAGACTGACCATTTGAACGAGCGTTGAGTACCCATGGATATATCGTTGCTGCTGATCTACATGTTCAGCGTCTTCATGCTGATCATCACCCCTGGTCCGGTGGTGGCACTGATCGTCAATACCAGCCTGGCGTGCGGGCCGAAACGCGCGATGCTGACGGCGTTGGGCACCAACTGGGCATCACTGGTGCTGGTGTTGGTCGCGGCATTGATTCTGACGGGAACGCTGTCGGTGAGCGTAAGCATGCTCAACTGGATCAGCCTGGTGGGCTGTTTCTTCATCGCCTATCTGTCTATGCAGGCGCTGGAACAGGCGTTGCGTTACGCCCCGACGCCGCCTGAAGCAGCGCCAGCGCCGTTGCCTGCGCGTAGCAGGCACAGCGGGCTGGTGACCGGTTTTCTGGTCGGGATTTCCAATCCGAAGGACATCATCTTCTTCGTCTCGTTTTTTCCGCAGTTCATTCACGTCACCGAATCGTTCAAGGGCAGCATCGCCTTGTTGTCGTTGCTGTGGATCATCATTGATCTGTCGATCCTGTTCGCCTATATCTTCCTGATGCGCCAGAAACTGGCCTTGAAGTACAAGCGCAAGATCGAAGTCGCCTCCAGCGTAACCTTGCTGCTGATCGCGCTGGGCGGGATATTCTATTCGGGCTCGACACTGTTGAATCAGTAAACGCTTGAGCCGATCAGCACTCGATCAGATTGACTGCCAGCCCGCCGCGTGAAGTTTCCTTGTATTTGTCGTGCATGTCCGCGCCGGTATCGCGCATGGTGCGGATGGCGTGGTCCAGCGAGATGAAGTGCTCGCCGTCGCCGCGCAGGGCCATTTGTGCCGCGTTGATTGCTTTCACGGCAGCAATCGCGTTGCGCTCGATGCAAGGGATCTGCACCAGCCCGCCGACCGGATCGCAGGTCAGTCCCAGGTTGTGTTCCAGACCAATCTCTGCGGCGTTTTCCACCTGTTCGGGCGTGGCACCGAGAATTTCCGCCAGACCAGCGGCGGCCATTGCGCAGGCCGATCCTACTTCGCCCTGACAACCCACTTCGGCACCGGAAATGGACGCGTTCTTCTTGCACAGAATGCCGACCGCAGCTGCGCTCAGGAAGAAACGCACCACGTCGTCATCATTGGCCGTGGGCTTGAACTTCATGAAGTAATGCAGCACCGCAGGCACGATACCCGCCGCGCCGTTGGTGGGTGCAGTCACCATGCGCCCGCCCGCGGCGTTTTCTTCGTTGACCGCCAAGGCGAACAGGTTGACCCATTCCATGGCGCTCAGGGTCGAGCCAATCACGTTCGGGTTATCGAGATTCTGCAGGCTCTGATGCAGGCGGTAGGCGCGACGGCGTACGTTCAATCCGCCGGGCAGGATGCCGGTTTCAAGCAGGCCCTTGTCGACGCAGGCGCGCATCGCGGCCCAGATGACCATGATTTTCTCGCGGATTTCTTCCTCGCTGCGCCAGACTTTTTCGTTGGCCATCATCAGTTCGGAAATGCTCATGCCGTGGGTCTTGCACAGCTTCAGCAGCTGCGCGCCACTGAAAAAATCGTAGGGCAGAACAGTAGTGTCGTTGTCCAGCACGCCGCTGGCTGCCTGTTCGGCATCGATCACAAAGCCGCCACCCACCGAATAGTAGGTTTGCTCGTAAACTTCACCAGTCTTGCCGTAGGCGCACAGGGTCATGCCATTGGGGTGATAGGGCAGGTTTTCATTGAGCAGGCACATGTCCCGCTCCCAGACGAAGGTGATGGCCTGCTCACCCGCCAGCATCAACTGGTTATCGGCACGCAGCGCGTCGATGCGCTGGTTGACCTGGCCAGGGTCGATCTGGTCCGGCCATTCGCCCATCAAGCCCATGACGGTCGCTCGGTCGCTGCCATGACCGATGCCGGTGGCCGACAGAGAACCGTACAATCGCACCTCGATACGTTCTACGCTATGCAACCGGTCCTGGTTGCGCAGCTCGGTCACGAACAGAGCCCCGGCGCGCATTGGCCCGACGGTATGGGAACTGGACGGCCCGATGCCGATTTTGAACATGTCGAAGACGCTGATAGCCATCACGAAGGTCCTTCAGGTGAGATGATGCACGGGAATTTGGTATTCCCCTTTTTCTGTTACTCATCTTTGGCTTCGGCTGTCGAAACGACAAACGATTGTTGCTATGCAACGCTTTAGCGGAACTCTTCAATGAGCAGAATCTTCAACGCACAGATGCACGCCTGGTTACAGGTGTTCGCCTGCGCGGCCCGTCACCTGTCCTTCACCCGCTGCGCGGAAGAATTGCACGTCACCCCCGGCGCGATCAGTCAGCAGATGCGCCAGCTCGAGGAGCGCCTGGGCTTTGCGCTGTTTCACCGGGTCGGGCGCGGGCTTGAGCTGACTGCGGAAGGTCAGCGTCTGGCGGTGGTCGCCAACGAAGTGCAGAGCCGTATCAGCGAAGAACTGCGCCTGCTGTATTCCGGGCGTATCGGCGGGGTGTTCAAGCTGCGCTGCATTCCATCATTCCTGAGCAAATGGCTGATGCCGCGCCTGCCACGTTTGCAGGAAGCGTTTCCGGACATCCAGTTGCGGATCATCGCCGAAGACAGCAGCGGGTCGTTACGCGATGACGATTTCGATCTGGCCATCGACCTGAACGACGGCAGCTATCCGGGGCTGTCGACCACGCCGTTGCTGGAAGAAGAGCTGTTTGCGGTCTGTTCGCCAAGCCTGTTGGTGGGCAAGCCGCCACTCGATACGCCCAGCCAGCTGGTGCACTTCCCGTTGCTGCACGACATCACCGCCTGGCGCGGCAGCTACGAATACGCTGAGTGGGAGTTTTATCTGACCGCCATCGGCGCTGATGGTATCGACGTGCGCCGTGGTCACACCTTCAACCGCAACCACCTGACCATCGACGCCGCGCGCATGGGCATGGGCGTGGCCATTGCCCGCAAGGCGCTGATTACCGACGAACTGGAACAAGGCTTGCTGATCGTGCCGTTCGGGCATCCGATCAAGGCCAGGAAGAAATACGTCCTGGCCTATCGTGAGGGCGCGCTTTCTACTCCGGCACGCCGCGCCGTGCATGACTGGCTGGTGAACGAAGCAGTGATCTAGTCCGCTTCAGAATCAATGAAACATCTCGGCAATCAGCACGGCGCCGATGAAGGTGCCGAAGTTGGCCAGGAACGATACCAGCACAATTCGCCAGCCCAGACGGCGGAAGGCTGGCAGGTCCTTGGCAATCGACAGGCCGGCAAAGGTCAGCATCGGGGTAATGACCGCCAGCATGTTGATCGAACTGGTCATCCGGGCAATCTCGGCTGCCCAGGGGCAGGCCGGTGAAGTCAGGAACATCGCCACCAGCGACACCATGCACACCGCCGGGATCTTGCGACGGATCAGGTTGCACAGCGCTTCGCCGACGAAGGCACAGAAAATCATGATGCCCATGCCGGTGAATGCATCGGCCGACAGCGTCTTGTAGCCGACATAATTGGCAATCAGCGCCAGTGCACCGGCGGCCAGCCACGCACTGATCTTGCCCGCCCAGCCCAGTTCCGGAACCTCCAGCGACACATCGCCGTGGCGCAGGCCTTCATCAGTCATGGACGCCTTGGTGGTGCGGCCGATCAGCGGCTCCAGCACCCGATAGCCCCACACTGCCAGTGGCAGGGAGATAAACAGGGTGAAATAAGTACCGATGGTGGTGGTGATCAGGTTTGATGCCGCCGCCAGCGTCATGACCTCCTTGGCGACTTCCGGCGTCTGCTGCGCGGCAATCGCTCCGGCTGCAGCAGCCATCATGCTGCCCGAGCCGATGCCCGAGCCCATCGCCAGCGAATTGGGATGGAAGATCCCCAGGCTGGCGATAAAGCCTGCAACGATGGCAATGAACAGCGCACCGAACAGGGTGCCGGTCAGGTACTCGGCCAGTACGCCGCGGCCTTCCGGGGAGTCCATGCCATAGCGCTCGCCGATGATTGCCAGGCTGGGCTCGCGGCCAACCGAGAACGTCGCGCCGATTGCCTCACGCTTGATGCCCAGCAGCAGCGCGACCGGCAGGCCGAGTACCACGGTGCCGACAAAGTGACCAAACTCCTGAAACACCAGCGCCCATCCCGAGGCGAACACCACCGGCAGCGAGCCGCCGACCACAAGACCGAGTTTGGCAATGAAAATCAGCAGGGCGGGTTGCAGGATCGAGGCCGAGCGCAGCTGGATGCCGTGATCGATACCGATGCTGCCTGGCAGGCGGCGACTGGCGATCCCGACCATCGCACCCAACAGCAGCGCCCACACCATCGGTAGCAGCACCACCTTGCCGGGGCCCAGCGGGATACTGATGGCACCGATCATCTCGGCAATGATCAGGATAACGGCGGCCCAGAGATACAGCTTCACCGTCGATGAAACGGCCTGATTGTCGCCCGACACTGCAGCGTGTGAGTTTTGCATGATGATCCCCTTGCCTGCTGAATGGCCTTTTTCAGGCCTTATCAATCGTTATTCTGTTTTTCAGGTCGGCGCGATGAGGCGCCAGGGCAGCGTTGGAAAGTCCATGAAGTCATGGAGGCCGTTATCCGGCCGAGTATTTTTATGAAGTCTGAACGTGATCCAGACCCAGGCTGCTTCGAGCCTTTGCAAGGGGATTACAGGGTGCGTTATTTGAAGGGATGAGCCTTTGAACACGGCACTTTGCTGTCCACACGCAATCGCAGTATGCATAGCGCGAGGTTGCACACCAATATTGCGAATTTTATTTATCGTTGCGTTAAACAGAACACAGAAAGGGCTGCATGGCCCTTGAAAGTGACTATCGTGCGACGATCCGCGTCGCATGCCGTTCCGGACGCTCTGCGTCCTCTTTTTGCGACGCAGAGCGTCGAGAACTGCATTCCCACGCAGAGCGTGAGGAACGATCATCTTAACTATCGTGCTGGCGCTCTGCGCAGGCATGCAGCTCTGGTTGCTCCCACTAGTAAGCGGGACTGCTCAGCTCAAGCGCCTTGGCGCATTCCTCCAGCGAGCGCCGCTGGGTGTCCGCATACAACTCCAGTTCGTTGAGCGTATTGCGCCCCAACGCCCGCTCAAAATCCTGCTGGTTCGAATTCGTCGCGTAATGCGCCTGCGCGTTGTCACCCAGGTTGGACTGGAAGATGCCCGCCGCACTGACTGGCAGAAAGTCTTCATACACCAGCGGCTCGAAGCGCACGTGACCTGCTTCCACAAGCTGCTCCAGGCTGCCGGATGCGCGCTCGGCAGCACCTGATTCAGTCGGGAAATAGCGAAAGTAAGCCAGCCCCTGTCTACGCATTTCATCATGACTGTCCGGAAAAGCCTGAAATGCCTTTTCCAGCAATTCTGCATAGCGCACGGCGTTGGCTTCGTTGGGAAACTCACCCAGTTCGTCGCGAGCTTCGTTCAACAGCCGGTCATACAGCGCGCGACCTTTGGGTGTCAGGGCTGCGCCGCGCTGTTCGATCTCGCCGAAACGTGCCGAATGACTGCCCGACTGACTACCCCCCTGGCCAATGAACGTGATGGGTTCTTCAAGGGCTTTGAAGCTGGTCTGGCGCAACAGAATCGGACACTGGCGACGCGGTGGTCCTTCAACCACGGCCTTGGGCGTGATGCCTTTGCCGGGCATGCCGCTTTGCACTGCATCGATGTCCAGTGTGCGCGGGGTGAGGTGGTTGATGTGCGGGCCACGAAACGCCACCACATCAGCGATCAGGCGATGCTGGACGTTGAGCTTCTGGTACTCGTCAAGCGAAACCGTCGCCGTGCTATGCCAGCGAAAGGTTTCCAGCGCCTGCTGAATGAACTCTGCAGCGTCGGGCTCGCTCAACCCTCCGTCTGTCTCATGCTTGTCGATCAACGCCAAGGCACCGGGCGTGAAGATTCTGCGCTTGGCCAGCACCTGACTGGCAAACTCGCGCAGGCTGTCACTCTCGATCAGTTCCAGGCGCAGCAGTGAGGTAAATACGCGAAACGGACTGACCTGCAACGCCTGTTCATGCACGGCACGAAAAGCTGTGGAGTGAACCGGCACACCGGCTTCGGTCAGGTCGTAATAACCGACCGGCTGCATGCCCATCACCGCAAACAGGCGGGCGAGGGTGGCCAGTTCCTCAGCCGTACCGACGCGAATCGCGCCGTGGCGTTCCATGTCCAGCCGCTGGATCTCGCCGGTCTGGCGCAGGCTGCTCAGCACCTGGCTGTCGCGGCTCATGACCTGTGCGTTGACCTCGCTGACCAGCGCCATCAGCGTGCCGTACAGCGGCACTTCGTGCTGGTACATCTGCGACATGGCGCGAGAAAAGCCCGCGCGGATCTGGTCCGGGTCGGCAAAGCGTGCAGTGCTCATCAGGATGGTTTCTCCGTACGTGTTCAAGCCAGCGCTGCCAGGCAACGCTCGAAAATATCCAGCCCTTCGTGCAGAACATCGGGCTCGATGGTCAGCGGGATCAGCAGGCGAATAATGTGCCGCGCCTTGCCGCTGGGCATCAACAACAGGCCAGCGTCCCTCGCTGAGGCCAACAGGTCGGCAAGCTGCCGGGTCCCGGGCTGGCCATCCGCTGTGATCAGTTCGACACCGCGCATGCAGCCCACGCCGGTCAACCTGCCCAGGTACGGCGACAGCTTGCCTGCCTGCCAGGCGTTGTAGCGCGAAACAATGGCGTTTTCCTGCTGTTCGCCCCAGGTGGATAAATTGGCATCAGTCATCTGCGCCAGCGAGGCCAGGCCCGCAGCGCAACCGATCGGGTTGCCGGAATAGGTGCCGCCCAGCCCGCCCTTGGGCAGGTTGTCGAGCAAATGCTTGCGACCGACCACAGCGCCCAGCGGAATGCCGCCCGCGATGCTTTTGCCCAGCAGGATGAGGTCCGGCTCGATGCCCAGCCGGCTGAACGCAAAGCGCTGCCCGGTACGGCCGAAACCGGACTGAATTTCGTCGGCGATCAATACGATGCCATGTTCATCGCAGAACGCTCGCAGCGCCTGAGCAAAATCCGCCTCCATGGCCAGAAAACCGCCTTCACCCTGCACCGGTTCGAAGATGATGCAGGCCACGTCGTTGACATCGATCTCTACGCTGAACAGTCGGTCCAGTGCCTTTAGCGTCTGCTCTGTGGTCACGCCGTTGTCCTTGCTGGGAAACGGAATGTGAAAGACCGGGCCGGGCAGCACGCCGACTTTCTGTTTATAGGGCGCCACCTTGCCATTGAGGTTCAGGGTTGCCAGTGTTCGGCCGTGAAAGCCGCCATCGAAGGCAATCACAGCCGTGCGGCCCGTCGCGCCACGTACGATCTTCAAGGCATTTTCCGCCGCTTCCGCACCACTGTTGGTGAGCATGCCGCTCAGCGGGTAACTCACCGGTACGAACTCCGTCAGTTGCCGCATGAAGCGGATATACGGATCGTGAGGCGTAGCGTTGAAGCAGTAGTGGGTCAGCTTTGCCGCCTGATCCTGAATGGCCGTGACCACCTGTGGGTTGCAATGCCCCAGATTGAGCACGCCGATACCGCCGACAAAGTCGATGTAGCGCTTGCCGGTGGTGTCCCAGACTTCGGCATTGCGGCCGTGGGATAACGTCATGCTGTGGACAAACGAAATGGATTCGCTGATGTGTTCGCTCATCGGCCTGGCCCTGACTCCGGGGGATCATGATGGCCGTATCCAAACAAACATCGGGCGACGCTCGCAAACGAAATAAAATCACTGGGTCATTCCAATAATTCCCGATGTAGCGGCTTTCGTTGCTGTTAATGGCAGGCAGTTCATTCCTAAAAGGAATCATGTTTTTCAAAAACGTCGTTTGTGGGCCAGCCCCGAGTGGATCAATACTGGGTTCATCAGTGATTTCCACCGTTTCCATGACAGGAGAATCAACATGGTTGCCGAGTTATTAGCACGTCTGGGCGTGGCGAACAGTGCCCACACACAAGGGGACTATCCGGTTTACACCCCGATTGATGGCAGCCAGATTGCCTCGGTCACACTTGAAGGCAAGGCGCAGGTCGTGGCGCGCATCGACAGCGCCCACAGCGCGTTTCTGAAGTGGCGCACAGTACCGGCCCCGCGCCGTGGCGAGCTGGTGCGGATCTTTGGTGAAGTGCTGCGCGAGCACAAGGCTGACCTGGGCGAACTGGTGTCGGTCGAAGCAGGCAAGATCACTCAGGAAGGCCTGGGTGAAGTCCAGGAAATGATCGACATCTGCGACTTCGCCGTCGGCCTGTCGCGCCAGCTGTATGGCCTGACCATCGCTTCCGAACGTCCCGGCCACCACATGCGCGAAACCTGGCACCCGCTGGGCGTGGTCGGGGTGATCAGCGCTTTCAACTTCCCGGTTGCAGTCTGGGCCTGGAACACCACGCTGGCGCTGGTCTGCGGCAACCCGGTGATCTGGAAGCCTTCGGAAAAGACTCCGCTGACCGCCTTGGCCTGCCAGGCGCTGTTCGACAAGGCGCTGAAGATTTTCGGCGATGCACCCGCAGCGCTTGCCCAGTTGGTGATCGGTGATCGTGACGCTGGTGAAGCGTTGGTCGATGACCCGCGCGTACCACTGATCAGCGCCACCGGCAGCACCCGCATGGGCCGCGAAGTCGGTCCGCGTGTTGCTGCCCGTTTCGGGCGCAGCATTCTGGAGCTGGGCGGCAACAACGCGATGATTCTGGCCCCCAGCGCTGATTTGGACCTGGCCGTGCGCGGCATTCTGTTCAGCGCCGTGGGCACTGCCGGTCAGCGCTGCACCACGCTGCGTCGTCTGATTGTGCATCGCTCGATCAAGGACGAAGTGGTTTCCCGGGTCAAAGCGGCCTACGCCAAGGTGCGTGTCGGTGATCCTCGTGAAGGCAATCTGATCGGTCCGCTGATTGACCAGCAAGCATTTTCCGCCATGCAGAATGCGCTGACCAAGGCGCGCGACGAGGGCGGTCAGGTGTTCGGTGGCGAGCGTCAGTTGCAGGACCGATACCCGAACGGCTATTACGTTACACCGGCCATCGCCGAAATGCCTGGGCAGAGCGAAGTGGTGCGTCACGAAACCTTCGCGCCGATTCTCTATGTGCTGGCCTATGACGACTTCGAAGAAGCCTTGCGCCTCAACAACGAAGTGCCTCAGGGGCTGTCGTCGTGCATTTTCACCACTGACCTGCGCGAAGCCGAGGCTTTCCAGAGCGCGGCGGGCAGCGACTGCGGCATCGCCAACGTCAACATTGGCACAAGCGGTGCAGAAATTGGCGGTGCATTCGGCGGTGAAAAGGAAACCGGTGGTGGTCGTGAATCCGGCTCCGATTCGTGGCGCGCTTACATGCGCCGGCAGACCAATACCGTCAACTATTCCCGCGAGTTGCCATTGGCCCAGGGCATCGTTTTCGACTGATCTGTACCAGGCTATTACTTGAAGGGCATTGCTGGAGTTTTTCGATGGTGCAGTTTGCTGAAGGCTGTCTGTGGGAACAATTGACTCCGCAACGTCCGGTCAGTCCGGCCTTGATTGGGGAACGAAGCGCCGACGTGTGCATCATCGGCGCAGGTTTCACCGGTTTGTCGGCGGCGTTGCGGTTGCTGGAAGGCGGTAAATCGGTGTGCTTGGTCGAAGCTCATCAGGTTGGTCATGGCGGCTCTGGGCGCAACGTCGGTCTGGTGAATGCAGGCACTTGGGTGGCACCCGATGAACTGGACAAGGTATTGGGCAGTGTCGAGGCCAGCCGCCTCAATAGCGCATTGGGCGCGGCTCCGGCGCTGGTGTTTTCGACTATCGACAAGTACCGCATCGAGTGTCAGGACACCCGCACCGGCAACCTGCACATGGCCCACAATGCAAAGGGGCTGGCGGATCTGCGCAGCCGTGCCGAGCAGTGGCAGCGGCGCGGTGCCAGGGTCGAACTGCTGACCGGAAAACCCTGTGAAGACGCCTGTGGCACCGACAAGGTCAGCGGGGCGTTGCTCGATCACCGTGCTGGTACCGTGAACCCGATGGCGTATGTGTCAGGCATGGCGCTCAATGTTGTGGCGCTGGGCGGTCAGTTGTTTGGCGAGTCTCCCGTCAACGGGCTGCAACGCACTGCGGATGGCTGGAAAGTCTCCACCGCCGCGGGCAGTGTGCGCGCCGAGAAGGTCATCATTGCTTCCAACGCCTACACCGAAGGTGAGTGGACCGACGTTAAGGATCATATCTTCGCAGGCTACTACTATCAGGTCGCTTCACAGCCGCTCAGCGGCAGCGAGCAGGCGGGTATTCTGCGTGGCGGGCAGGGTTCCTGGGACACGCGTACGGTGCTCAGCAGTATTCGTCGCGATGCCCACGGGCGACTGGTGCTGGGCAGCCTTGGCAACGCTGGCAATTATCCGCTGTGGTTCATTCGTCAGTGGGCTGATCGCATCCAGCAGCACTACTTTCCCCAGTTGGGGCGGGTTGAGTGGCAGAGCACCTGGACTGGCCGCATCGGTTTCACGCCCGACCATTTGCTGCGTCTGTTCGAGCCTGCGCCCGGCTTGCTGGCCGCGACCGGTTTCAATGGCCGCGGCGTGACCACCGGAACGCTGGTGGGCAAATGCTTTGCTGATTACCTGCTGAGCAACGACGCAACTGCGCTGCCGGTGAGCTTTTCCAGCAGCAAAAAGGTCTCGGCCAATGGCCTGCGCACACTGGCGTACGACGCCGGTTTCACGCTGTATCACGCTGGCCAGTGCTTACGCGTGGTGCTCTGAACCGACACGCTTTCAAGCCATTCTGCTCTTGATTCGCAGCTCCGCACACAGCCCGCCCTGCGCTGAATTGCGCAGGTGCAGGCTGCTTTCCAGTTTGCGCACGATCATGTCGACGATCGCCAGCCCCAGCCCAGCGCCATTGCTGTGGCCCTGACTGTAGAAGCGTTCAAAAAGGCGTGCTTTCTGTTTCTCGTCGATACCCGGCCCTGCGTCTTCGACTGACAAGTACGCGCTGCCGTCTTCCTGGCGGTTGAGCATCACGCGAATCTCGCTGGCCGGCGGGGCGAAGTTGAGCGCGTTGGTCAGCAGGTTCTGTAGTGCGATGGTGATGGCCGATGGGTCGCTGTGGATCACGCAGTCATCGCCCGCCTCGAACACCAGATCGACACGCTTCTCCAGTGCCAGCGGGGTCAGCTCGGCCATTTCCTCGCGCACCAGAGTGTTCAGTTCAAAGGTTTGTAACTGGCTGACTTCAAGGCGCGGCTCAAGCCGGGCCATCGTCAGCAACTGGCTGGCGAGACGGGCGGCGCGGTCGACGCCGTGCACGAGAAAATCCAGTGCCTCAAGACGCTGTTCCGGGGTTTCGGCCTGGCGTGCGTTCTGTGCGTGGATACGCAGAATGGTCAGCGGTGTACGCAGTTCGTGGGCGGCGTCGGCGATAAACCGCCGCTCGCGCTCCAGCACGCTTTCGATCTGGGTCAGCAGACGGTTGAGCGCGTGTTGCATGGGTTCCAGCTCTTTGGGCAGCGGTGTCAGATCAAGCGGCTCAAGGCTTTCGGCATCGCGTTCGCGGATGACCCTGGCCATCGACTGCAACGGGCGCAGGCCCCAGCCGATCGCCAGCCAGATCGCGACCACCAGCAGCGGCACGCCGATCAGCGTCGGCCACAAGGTATGGCTGACAATGCGCTGAATCAGGTCCTGGCGTACATCATCGCGCTCACCGACCCAGATCAGGAAACCCTGCTGCGGGTCGGCCAGGAGAAAGCCGCACCACTCATGCCCGTTCTCGACCAGATCATGCGAGCCTTCTTCAGCGGGAGGCGCACTGAGCAGCGGCGCTTCGGCCGAACGCACCAAAAGCTCGCCCGACGTGCGCCAGACCTGAAACGTCAGCCGGGTTTCGTACGGATGGGCAACGCCACTGGTGCCGACCCGGCTCATGGCCTGATCGAACGCCTGGTACAGCTTGTCCAGGTCCTGTTCACCCGCGGCGCGCTGGCGCAGCACACCTTGCAACAGGCGCGCGCTCTGGGCCAGTTGCGCATCGTAGACTTCTTCTATTTCGTGATGGCTGTCGCGCAGCGCGAGCAGGCTGATCGCCAGGTCGCCGAGCAGCAACAGCACCAGCACCGGGACCAGAATGCGCGCGCGTACCGAGGTCATGCCTTGAGCTCCAGCAGGTAGCCGACGCCGCGCACGGTGCGGATCAGTTCGGTGGACAGTTTCTTGCGCAGGTTGTGAATCAGCACTTCCAGGGTGTTGCTTTCGACCTTGTCCTGCCAGCCATACAGGGTATTGGACAAGCGCTCGCGAGTGACCACCTTGCCGGGGCGGATCATCAATTGGTGCAGCAGTTGATATTCCATTGGCGTCATCGGCACTTCGCTGCCCTGAAAGCTGACCTGCTGCGACGTCGGGTCAAGGCTGATGCCGGCGTGTTCCAGCAACGGCTGCGCACGTCCCTGGCTGCGTCTGAGCAAGGCCCGGACCCGGGCTTTGAGTTCGTCGACGTCGAACGGTTTGATCAGGTAGTCGTCGGCACCGGCGTCCAGACCGGCAATGCGGTCGGCGGTGCCGTCGCGCGCGGTCAGGATCAGCACCGGCAGGGCGAGTTCTTCGGCGCGCAACTGACGCAGCAGGTCGAAACCGTCCATGCGCGGCAGGCCGAGGTCGAGCAGCAACAGGTCGAAGGGTTCGCTGCGCAGGGCGTGCAGCGCGCTCAGCCCGTCTTCCAGCCAGTCCAGCGTGTAGCCCTCGGTATTCAGGGCCACACGGATGCCTTGGCCAATCGCACGATCATCCTCGACAAGAAGCAGACGCATAGGGTTGTGACCAATGAATAGGGTGGGAAGGGCGCCATCATGCCGTCAGCAGGCAGCGTCGCGAAGTGCCGTGTGTCCGGGAAGATGTTACGAGCTGTTGCGTATTAAGCTTTTCCTAAGACTGGTTTCGCACAGTAGGGGCTCCTTAACTGCCTGTGAGTATCTGTCATGCGTAAAGTCCTGCTGGTTTCCCTGTTGCTGGCCAGCCCGCTGGCCCTTGCCGGTCCGCAATGCACCACCGCTGAAAAGTCCCAATGGCAGGATCAGGCCAAATTCCAGGAGCAGCTCAAGGCTCAGGGTTACGAGATCAGCAAGTTCAAAGTGACTGACGGCAACTGCTACGAGATTTACGGCTTCGACAAGGACAAGCGCAAGGTCGAGATCTATCACGATCCGGTCACCGGTAAAGCGGTCAAGACCGAGATCAAGTAATGAACCCGGTTTCCCTGCGCCTGTGGGACCCGCTGGTCAGACTGTTTCATATCTCGATCGCGGGTGTTTTCGTTGCCAATTACTTCTTCAATGAGGCGGGTGACGACTGGCACGTCTGGCTGGGCTATTACGCGGTTGCCTGGGTGGCGGTGCGAGTGGTGTGGGGATTCATCGGACCAACCAGCGCGCGCTGGAGCGATTTCTGGCCGAGCCCGGCGCGCCTGCGTGCGCATGTCCGGTCGCTGATCAACCGGCAGCCGGTACACAGGCTCGGTCATTCTCCGCTGGGTGCGCTGGTCATGGTACTCATGATGGCGCTGATCTTCGGCATGGGCCTGACCGGTTTCCTGATGGAGGAAGTCGATGCTTTGTGGGGTGCCGACTGGCCTTTGCAGGCTCATGAAATTCTCGCCAATACATTGTGTGCCCTGGTAGTGCTGCACATGGCCGCGGCCATCTTCGAAAGCTTTCAAGTGCGTGACAACCTGCCCTTGTCGATGCTGACAGGCAAGCGACGTCCGTTACCTGAAGATCGCCATCGCTGAAACCACCTCCTTGCCCTTCATCACAGTGATGCCTCCTGATGCGTGTTATTTCCCGAAACCTGACTGCATGGAGCGCAGGCCTGATTGTTGTAGTGATTTTTCTCAGTGCATGGCTAAGCCATCCACCGCACCGGATATCTGTCTTTGCCGTGAGCGCAGCGCCGGTCGACGCTGAAAGTGTTGCGCCCACGGCATCCTACATTTCGCGTTTCGCATCTTCTGATCTGGACGATTTCGTGCATTCGTCAGCCGTGACGGCATTGCCTGGCGGCGACCTCATGTCGGTATGGTTCGCCGGTTCTCGCGAAGGGGCGGGAGACGTTGAAATACGTACCTCGCGGTTCGATGCGTCCAATGGTGAGTGGGGCGGCGAGCAGGTGCTGGCGACCCGCGCGTCCACTCAGTCAGGTACCGGCAAGTACATCCGCAAACTGGGTAACCCGGTGATCGCGCTGGCTCCGGACAAGCGCCTGTGGCTGTTCTACGTGTCAGTCTCGGTCGGCGGCTGGGCGGGCAGTACCGTCAATGCAATGGTGTCCAGCGATATGGGTGCCAGTTGGTCGCCGCCGTGGCAGTTGGTGACATCGCCGTTTTTGAACATCAGCACGCTGGTACGTGGCGCGCCGGTGTTTCATGCCGACGGCTCGATCGGCCTGCCGGTCTATCACGAGTTTCTCGGTAAGTTTGCCGAATACCTGTACCTGAGCGCAGATGGCGAAGTCATCGACAAGTTTCGCATCAGCCGCGGTAAAAATTCCCTGCAGCCCACTGTCGTACCGTTGGACGGCCAACGCGCCGTAGCCTTGCTGCGTTATGCCGGCGAGACGTTTCACCGGGTACTGGCCAGCCGCACCGAAGACGGAGGTCAGACCTGGAGCGAGCCGCAACCGCTGACCCCCAATAATCCCAACTCGTCGTTGGCCGCCGTCGGCGTACCCGGCAAGGGCTTGCTGGTAGCGTTGAATGATCTGCGCGAAGGTCGCTTCAAGCTCAGCCTGTACAGCACCGACGAGCAGATGAAGGTCTGGCGGCCGCTGCCGGATCTGGACAAGTCACCCGATCCGCTGGGTACACCATTCGCCCTGGAAGCCTATAAAGCTGCAATCGGCGAAGGCTTTCGCGCTTCCAGCGGCGCACGTCGCCAGCCGATGGAAGCCGAGTTTCTGAGCAATCTGGACCAGCGTGTATGTTCCGCGCAGGGGTGTGATTTTGAATACGAATACCCGTACTTCATCCGCAGCCCGGACGGCCTTTATCACCTGGTCTACTCCTGGAATAACACCTTCATCAAACATGTCAGCTTCAACGAGGCCTGGCTGGCGGAGCAACTTTTATGATCGCTTTGGGATTGGCTCATCTGGCGTTTGCCTGGACCCTGTTTGTACTGTTGGCTCCGCTGACCGCATCGTTATGGTGGCGCTGTGGCCTGCTGGCAGCCACCTCGCTGTTGAGCGTTATTTCATTCGACGGTTTGTCGATGGCGTCGTACGCTCGCAGCCTGACCGACGATCTGGCAATCAGCAGTCTGGTGGTGCTGGGCTGGCTGACCTTGCAGCGATTGGGTGTGCTCAGACCGATGGCAGTTTCCCGGCGATGGGTGATGCTGCTGGTGTTCGCTGTGCTGGCGCTGACGTTGTATCCGGCCACGCTGGGTCTGACTTACTTCGACCCCTACCGCTGGGGTTACAATCCGCGACCGATGATCATTATTGTCGCCGTTATCGCGTTGGGGCTGGTCTTGATGCGTAATGCGCTGGCTGTAGTGATGCTGGCTGCTGCGACGCTGGCATTCACATTTCGTATCAAACCGTCGGAAAATTATTGGGATTACCTGATTGACCCGCTTCTCGCCCTGTACTGCTGCGGGGCTTTGCTGAGCCTGGGCATCCGTTTTGTTTATCGCCGGGCAACGGAGTCGCGCCGTTCGGCCACTCTGTCTGCTGGCAATGTCTAGAGGAATGACGATGAGTTGGTTGCAATCGCGACGCCTGCACTATTGGCTGGGCGCGGTCATGTTGGTATTCCTGCTGTCGGCGTTACTGAGGGGGGTGTTTTTCTTCGGATTTTCTGGCGTCGAGCCGGGCGCCCTGTTTACCCATGGCGAGGTTGCGCAGACGCTGGGTATCGGCGTGCGTTTCGACCTGCGTCTGGCGCTGCTGATACTGCTGCCGGTCGCAGTGCTGCTCTGGTTGCCGCGCTGGAACATGGTCAGCCAGCCGGTCTTGCGCTGGCTGGCGCGAGGCTATCTGATTGTTGCGCTGGCTGTTCTGACGATGATTCATATCGTCGACTTTGGTCATTACGCCTATCTCGGGGTCAGGCTCAACGCCAGCGTGATGCGCTATCTGGAGGATGCGCAGATTTCCCGGGACATGCTCTGGCAGACCTATCCGGTGCTGTGGATCACTGCCGGCTGGTTGCTGACCGTTGCAGCGCTCGGCTGGGCGCTGCTCAGGCTTGAACGTGTCACCCTGGACCGCGAGGCCCGTCCGCTCAATCGCTGGTCCGTGGTCTGGGGGGCGGCACTGGTGGTCTGTGCGACCTTTCTCGGCTTGCTGGGCCGGGTCGAGAATCTCAATCTGGAAAATCCCGTACCGTTGCGCTGGAGCGATGCCTTCTTCTCCGGCAACAGCCAGGTCGCGGCACTGGGGCTCAACCCGGCGCTGTTTCTGTACGACACGCTCAAGGTCTCCCAGTCGCACTTCGATGAAGCTCAGGTGCGTGAGCACTATGAGTCGGTCGCACGCTATCTGGGTGTCCAGCAGCCAGATGCACAGGCCTTGAATTTCAAACGTCACCAGCCTGTGCAGCCTTACCGGGTGCGCAGCGAGCGGCCGCCGAATGTCATGTTCGTCATGCTTGAGTCACTGGGCACCAGTGCCGTCGGTGCCTACGGCAACCCGCTGAACCCGACGCCGAATCTGGATCATCTGGCGAGCCAAAGCTGGTTCTTTAAGCACTTCTATGTGCCGGTGACCGGCACTGCGAAAACGGTCTGGGCGAGCATCACCGGGGTGCCCGATGTCACCCGCCAGGAAACGGCCACGCGTCATCCTCTGCTGACCCGTCAAAACACCATCATCAATGACTTCAAGGGCTACGAGAAGCTGTACATGATTGGTGGCAATTCCGGTTGGGCCAACATGAATGCATTGATTCGCCGCAGTATCGATGACGTCCGCCTGTACGACGAGCGCGATTGGAAGTCGCCGCAGGTGGATGTGTGGGGGATTTCCGACCTGGATCTGTTCAAGGAGAGCGACCGGATCCTGCGCGCGTTGCCAGCTGACAAGCCGTTCTTTGCCTACGTGCAGACCGCTGGCAATCATCGGCCCTTCACAATCCCCAAAGACAACGACGGTTTTCAGGTCAGCGACAAGACACTGGAGCAGGTCCAGGCCGCCGGTTCGCGCAGTGTGGAGCAGTACAACGCGGTGCGTCTGCTGGACTTCAATATCGGCCGGTTGATGGAACTGGCCAAGTCGGGCGGTTATTACGAAAACACCATTTTTGTGCTGTTTGGCGATCACAACACACGCATCAGCCAGATCCCGCACATGGCTCCGGCGTTCGAGCAACTGGGCCTGGAGAGCAATAACGTTCCGCTGTTGATTCATGCACCTGGCCTGCTGGGCACCCGGGTAGTCGATGACGCGGTCGGCCTTGCGGATCTACTGCCGACAGTGGCGGGAATGGCCGGTATGCCTTTCACCAGCGGCACGATGGGCCGTGACATTCAGCAGCCCGCTCCCGAAGGCGAACGTGTGGTGCCATTGGTACTGCGTGAAGGCACGTTCCCGCTGATCGGCGGTGTCACCCGCAACTACCTGCTGCAGATGGAGCACGATGGCAGCTCGCCAACGCTTCACGATCTGTCTTCCCCCACGCCGCTGGATAACGTCGCCAAGCAGAACCCGCAAGAGTTCGAGCGGCTGCGTGACCTCACTCGCGGCCTGCATGAAACCTCGCGAATGATGCTGTATCAGAACGTGCGCTGATCACCCGAACCGCGCCAGGCGCAGGATATTGCGCAAGTCTATGGTGAAGGTCGTATGCTTGCGTAATGATGGCATCGGTGGTTGATGATGTTAAAGTGCTTGCCAATGAGAACCATGCACGTATGAAACACGTGCATGGCGCGGTTTTCGACTATCGTCACCAGTCAAGAGCAGTTTCTTCGGGCGGTGCAAACAGCCGCCCGAGACGCTGGCTGTTTTTCTGGTGGGTTGTGGTATTTCATCGCTAATACCGGAAAAAACTGTCGGTTTTTGCTTCGAATCTGTATTTTGGCGGCCTGTTTTCGCTCGGATGCGTTTTCTGTCTATTGCACACTCAAGAGCCTTCCTGGATGCCGGCAAGTTTTTCATGTGTTACCCCGCCGAAATTGCTTGATGCACTGCGTGCTGAAACGAGGCAGTTGCACGTCAAGCTTGAAAAACGCATGCCGTTTTTTTCATCTGCGCTGGATCATGCTCTTTACCTCCGCCTGCTTCAGGCCTACTACGGTTTTTATGCACCGCTTGAAGCTATATTGCACGACAGCGCATTGATGCCCGCGGAGCTTACCCCGCAAGATCGGGTCAAGACCGCTGTGCTGGTCGAGGATCTGCGAGCTCTGGGTCTGTCTGATGACGACATCAGGCAACTGCCTCGCTGCGAGCAGTTGCCGGCGGTGGATTCGCCCGGTTCATGCCTGGGAGTCATGTACGTCCTTGAAGGTGCAACGTTGGGCGGGCAGGTGTTACGGCGCGAAATAAACAGGCGACTGGGTCTGGATGAGCAGAGTGGAGCGGCCTTTCTCGATGTTTACGGTAGCAACACCGGGCCTCGCTGGAAGGCGTTTCTGAACCATCTCGATGCAGTGCCGCGAGAAGTTGTTTTTACTGACGCCGCAGCGTTTGCGGCGCATTCCACATTTGCATGCTTCGAGCAATGGCTCGATGGTCAAGAGGTACTGCTATGAGCCAACTCGACAAGGACGCTTTTGAAGTCCTCCTGGCCAATTGTGCGGATGAGCCTATTCAGTTTCCCGGAGCCATTCAGCCTCACGGGCTGTTGTTCACTCTGGAAGAGCCAAACCTGACGATCCTGCAAGTCAGTGCAAACGTGCAGAGCGTGCTGGGCCATGCACCCGAGCAGGTTCTCGGTAAAGGCCTTGAGCATGTTCTGGGTGCCGGTTGGGCCGAGGTGATCAGAAGCGCCAGCGCTCATGATTCGTTCGTTGATGCGCAACGCTTGCTGATGACGGTCAATGGCATCGAGTTCGAAGCCTTGATGCACCGCAATCAGGGGATACTGGTTCTGGAACTCGAGATTCAGGACAAGGAAGCGCAAGCGGTCAGTTATACCGAGCGCACGGGCAACTTGGGGCGTATGTTGCGTCAGTTGCACGCTGCGAGTGATCTGCAAACGCTGTATGAAGTCAGTGTTCGCGAGATCCAGCGTATGACCGGTTACGACCGGGTACTGATCTATCGTTTCGAAGAAGAAGGCCATGGTCAGGTGATCGCTGAAGCGTCTGCACCCAGCATGGAACTGTTCAACGGTCTTTTCTTTCCGGCCTCGGACATTCCCGAGCAGGCGCGCGAACTGTACCGCCGCAACTGGCTGCGCATTATTCCTGATGCCGATTACACCCCGGTGCCATTGGTGCCTCAATTGCGCCCCGACACTCAGCAGCAACTCGACCTGAGTTTTTCGACGCTGCGCAGTGTTTCGCCGATCCACTGCCAGTACATGAAAAACATGGGCGTGCTTTCGTCCATGAGCGTTTCGCTGATTCAGGGCGGCAAGTTGTGGGGGCTGATCAGTTGCGGGCACCGTACCCCGTTGTACGTGTCCCACGAACTGCGCAGTGCCTGCCAGGCGATCGGTCAGGTGTTGTCGCTGCAGATCAGCGCGATGGAAGCGCTGGAAATAAGCCGTCAGCGCGAGGCGAAAGTCAGAACACTTGAGCAACTGCATCAAGCCATGGCCGATTCCGAAGAAAACGTCTTTGACGGTCTGGCACAGCAGCCGCAATTGTTGATGGATCTGGTCGGTGCGACCGGTGTCGCGATCATCGAAGACCGGCAGACGCATTGTTACGGTATCTGCCCGGAGGTTTCGGATATACGTGCACTGCACACATGGATGATTGCAGGCGGCGAGCCGGTGTATGCCAGTCATCATCTCTCCAGCGTGTACGCGCCCGCCGAGGCTTACCAGCCAGTCGCCAGTGGCATATTGGCCATGAGCCTGCCCAAGCCTGTGGATAACGGCGTTATCTGGTTTCGTTCCGAGGTCAAGGAAAGCGTCCAGTGGAGCGGTGATCCGAACAAACCGCTGAACATGGAAAGCTCGGAAGGCGGTATGCGCCTTCGGCCGCGCACATCGTTTGAAATCTGGAAGGTCGAAATGACCGGGATTGCGCCAAAGTGGAGCCATGGCGACGTGTTCGCGGCTAACGACCTGCGCCGCTCCGCTCTGGAAAATGACCTCGCCCGCCAGGTGCGCAGGGAGCAGCAGGCCGTTCGCGCCCGCGACGAGCTGGTAGCGGTTGTGTCCCATGACTTGCGCAACCCGATGACGGTCATTTCCATGCTCTGCGGAATGATGCAGAAGTCGTTCAGCTCCGATGGTCCGCACACCTCGCGGCGTATTTCCACGGCAATCGACACCATGCAGCAAGCAGCCAGCCGCATGAATGTGTTGCTCGAAGACCTGCTCGACACGTCGAAAATCGAAGCAGGCCGCTACACCATCACGCCGCAGCCACTGGAAGTCAGCCAGATTTTCGAAGAGGCCTACACCTTGCTGGCCCCGCTGGCGATGGACAAATCCATCGAGATTTCCTTCAATGCCGAGCCAGACCTCAAGGTCCAGGCCGACCCGGAGCGCCTGTTCCAGGTGCTGTCCAACCTGATCGGCAATGCCATCAAGTTCACCCCGAAACTGGGCAAGATCGGCGTTGCGGCGATGTCCAACGGTACTGAAATCGTGTTCACCGTGCGTGATTCCGGCGAGGGCATCCCACCCGAGCAACTGCCGCACATCTTCGAACGCTACTGGACCGTCAAGGAAGGCAATCCGACCGGCACCGGGCTGGGCTTGTACATCTCCCAAGGCATCATCAAGGCCCACGGCGGAGAACTGGGAGCGCAAAGCCAGGTCGGCGAGGGCAGCGAGTTCCGCTTTACTGTGCCGATTGCGCATTGATTGCTTTCTCAGGCTTGAGGCGCAAATGACTCAAGCCTGAGTTGCATCAACCCTGATGCCAGTCAGTGGCTTTTTCGATGTATTGAGCGTTCGCTGGAAGTGCCTTGCGCAGGAACGCGAGATACTTGTCCATAAGCACCTTGCTGGGAAAACGCGCGGCGAATCCGCTGGTTATATCCTCGCAATGGATAATGACCATCAGACGTTTGTGATCAACCGTGACAAATTCGTGCAAATGCCACGGGGCGGTTTGTCGATGGTGGACGGGGTTTTCCCAGTTCAGCAGTTTGATGGCTGCGACAAAAGCCATTGCCACCGGACCGACCAGAAACAGCAATGATCCGGTGATTAGGGCGACCAGGACGAAAGCCAGGATGACGAAAATAGCGATGCCTTTGAAAAGTGCGGAGGCGAAGTCGGGATAGTGGAGGTAGTACTCGACTGTGGCGCCATCGGTTTTCAGGCTGTAGTTGTAGATGGTTTTTTGGCGGATGAGCAGGCCTACGAAATAGGCAAGATGGCCTCCAAGTGCAAGTATTACGCACACGAGAGAGGATGGGCTGTCTGAAAAAATTACCCAGCCTAACCAAATAAAAAGTGAGCTTGCCATCACATGGAAGGCGGCAAACCCAAGCTGCGTGATCATGATCTCTTTAGGTGACCTCGCAAGTGTTTTGATTTTCCAGTTCAGGATGTCCTTACCTTTCGGCAGAGCCAGGGCTTTTTCTTGCTGAGTCATACGGGTGTACCCTCTGCGACTTCCAGGGTCAGGGCGCCAATTCTGTTTGATGCTTTTACCTCTAGTTCTACAGAAGCCAGGCCGTCAACAGCGGTATCGCCTCGTATACCAAGCTCCATCTGAAACAGATAGCTTCTATCGTCTCCGCCAGGATTTAAAAGATTGGCCGGGTACCAGAGCTGCAGCTCAAGGTACGTTGCGTCCTTGTCGAGCGGTACCCAGGTTTCCCAGATGAGGTCTTCGTTTTCAGGTGGCATGCGGGGGTAGGTGAAGTCTTCACTCGCTTTGCCAGCTTGCTTGTTGGTAAGCGTCCCGAACTGTTCGGCCTTCCTGAATTGCCCGCGGTCCAGAAAAGCTTCATGCAGAGGGTCGTCCATTTTTTCTACAGGTAGCACTCCCCATGGTCGCTTGCTGCTGACTATGTTGAAGTGCACGGACTGCCCGGGTAATAGACTTGGCAAGCGCACTTGTACTCCTGCGCCATTTTGTAGCGCTACGCTGTAGTAATATCGGGTGCGATTAAGCAACCACTGGTTTATGCAACCGAGCAGCCAGATATGGTGAATACCAGAGATCTCGTGGTTCGGCCTTAATGGAGTGCTTATTGAGGTCGGCAACGGGGCTACCATTTCCAGGCTTTTTCCGTGAACTCAGTTGTTGGGGGGAGCACGGTGTGGAGAAACGCGAGGTATTTGTTGAACAGCACCTCATGCTGGAATCGGGCCTCAAAGCCCAGTGTGACATCCGTGCGGTGTGTGACGATCATCAGCCGTTTACGGTCGACGGTCACAAAGTTGTACTCATCCCAGGGCAGGCTTTGTTCATGGTGAATGGGGTTTTCCCAGCTGAGTAGCTTGAGGGCTGCGATACAGGCGATGGCCACAGGGCCGATTAGAAAGAGTATTGAACCGGTGAATATGGCTACGAACAGAAATAGCAGGATAACGGCTATGGCGATGCCTTTGAAAAGGGATGAGGCGAAGTCGGGGTAGTGGAGGTAGTATTCCAGGTGGGCAGAGTTGGTTTTTATTGTGTAGTTGTAAATGGTTTTTTGACGAACTATTAAACCAATAAAGTAAGCATAAATCGCAGCGATGACTAGCGTGAACACAACCGCCCAGTGCGGCTCCTGAGTAAATAACTCCCACCATACCCAAGAGTTAAAAAAAAGCATCAATACGTGCCCCAAACCCAAAAAAAATTGTGCATACATAATCTCTTTTGGAGAGGACGCGATGGTTTTGACTGACCAGTTCATGATGTCGTTGCCTGTCAATAATGCTGAGGGTGATACCGCTTTTTCCAAGCTGCACCGGGCTTTGTCAACGACGGAGGCTGAATGCGAAGATTTTTGTTGTGTATTCATGTCCTTAATCCGCAATTTCAAGCGTCAGACGAGCGGCTCGGCTATTTGATTTCACCTCAAGTTCGGTTGCAGTCAGGCCATCGAAAGATGTACTGCCCTTAGTGCCGAGCTCCAGCTGAAACAAATAGCCCGTATCGTCCTGGCTGGAAGTTATCAAATGCTGTGGATACCATATTTGCAGTTCTAGATAGCTGGCATCCTGATCGAGCGCCATCCAGGTTTCCCAGACGACGTCCTCGTTTTCAGGTGGCATCAAAGGGTAGGTAAAATCTTCACTCGCTTTGCCAGCAGGCTTGTTGGTAAGCGTCCCAAACTGCTCGACCTTCCTGAATTGTCCCCTTTCCAGAAAGTCTTCATGTACTGGACGACCGATTTTTTCTACCGGCAGCACGCCCCACGGTCGTTTGCTGCTAATGACGTTGAAATGCACAGACTGCTCGCGCAAATTGCTTGGCAAGCGAATCTGTACGCTGACCCCATTCTGTACTGCAACACTTATATAATCACCTTTGCCAAGATATCGATTTTCGTAATGTACGGTGCTTTTTACATAGATTTGCGGGCTCAGCTGTATTTCCAGAAAGTTACGCATTTCATTGTTTCTATCTTCGACTGTCTCTGCATGGCGGTGCTCGGAAGTCCATGACCAACAGCTCTTGCGTAACCACCAGCCGACGCTATCTTGTTTGAAGTAATTTAATGCTATTGTTGCGAAAAGGTAGATTGCACCTGCTGTGAGTAGTGCCAAGCTGAACCATGGACTCATGACTAAGAAAGTCAGCCTGCTTGCAGGCGATATGCCTGCGAGTAATTGAGCCAATGAGCCCAGCCCCATCGCCGCAGTAGCGAGCCCCTTCATTACGGTTGCATTTTTTTCTGTTGGGTTTTTTGACTTACGCCAGTCATCGTGGTTGTCGATTATTTCCAATGTAACCGCCGCGATCCCAAACCCACCCATCGCCACCATCGAAACTCTGAACCCTCGTATTGCATCACCCCAGGTTACATTTCCCTTGGCTTTCCAATACGCACTGGACCTGTCCAGAACCCCTACATTCTTGCCATCGATCAGTACCGGTGTCGCATCCCTTATTACGCTCCACGGCGCTTCAACAAACACCGCCATCAACAGATTGAAGCTGTAACCCAGTCCATACGTGACCTTGCCAATATCCTTGGCACTGAAGTCTCCATCACGAGTAACGTCCCGGTAAGTGAGTGCGGTATTGATGAAATTGAGCATGATCACACCCCAAGTGATCGAGCCCGCAGTGCCGCCGAGTCGGTCGGTCCAGCGTTTGGCTTGGGCGAGCCAGTCCTTGGCCAGGGTTTTGCCGGACTGGAAGTACTGGCGAATCTCGTCCTGCAGTAATTTGGCGTATTCGTTGTTCTGGAAGTCGAGCAGAGCGGGAATGCTCAGTTCGTGGACGCGCAGTTTCTGTTTATGGGCGTGCAGGTTGCGAGCGGTACTTTGGCGTGTGTTGTAGGCATTCGGATATAGCCACCGGCGACGGGTATCGCTGATCTGTTTGTTGAGGACCTGCCACTCGCGTATCCACTGTTTGAGCTTGGTGAATACCTGTTGATCGACTGCAATACGCGCCTTCGAATCAAGCAAAATCTGCCCGATCAACAGGGTGCGAAGCAATGCGACGATGTTCTGCTGTTTGCCCAGAGCCATGCGGCTGTCGATGGGTACCCATGCCAGCAGGATACTCTCAAGCGTCGTTTTACCTGCGCCGCTGGCCAGTTCGCCGAGGGCTTTGAAGGTGCCTTGAACAGGTTGCTTCAGCGCCTTCATCCACGGCTTGTCAGCAAAGCCTTGGTGATTGAGGGCACCATTGAGTTCGCCAATGCGTGTGGCGAGGTTGGTGACGTCGCCGAGGCCGTTCAACAGCGCGTCGGCCTCCTGGTGCAGTGCTTGTTTGAGGGCGGGTGAGAAGCCGTAGCGCAAGGTACCA